>CALFWP010000185.1 GCA_937927905.1 uncultured Neomegalonema sp. | reverse complement strand
CGCGATCTTCGAGTACATCAACGGCTTTTATAATCCTCGTCGCAGGCACTCAGCCTTGGCTTGGAAAAGCCCCATGGCTTTCGAGGGTCAGGCCGCGTAACTTAGAACTCGGAGCGGCACTAAACCGTGACAGGTCCAAAGTCGCGCCATAAGCGCTGAGATCAGAAATGCCAATACCGAGGGCCGTCCAATCGATCAAGCATTGATCGCACAACTTCGCGTTGCACAAGAAGCGGCTATAGGACGTACAGTAACCAACGAAGAGGCTGCAGAATTTGCAAGTCAAGTTGCGGAACGCTTTGGTGATTTTGAACCAACCTCGAATGTACCGCCACAACCTGAACCACAGCCTGAACCTGAACCACAGCCTGAGTCTGATGATGAAAGCAATTCGTCACCCGGAGACCAGTCAACCGGCTTAAATGAAAATGTTATACCCGGCACCGCAGATGATGATCGTCTTACGGGCACTTCTGGAAATGATCGCATTACCGGCTCGGGTGGCGATGATACAATTGTAGGCCGTAGGGGCGATGATCGACTGTTCGGCAATGATGGAGATGATCGGATTGCCGGCGGAGCCGGTGATGACGTTATCGCCGGTGGTGATGGAAATGACCGCTTAGCCGGCGGCAGTGGAGACGACGTTATTGGTGGCGGTAATGGGAATGACCGTCTGATCGGCGGGACCGGCGATGATGTCCTTCAGGGTGGATCCGGCGCAGACCGCTTCATTTTCCGTGACGGTGACGGTAACGACACCATTACAGACTTCGAAAATGATGTGGACCGCATCGTATTGAGAAATTTCGGATTTGCTGATGCCGATGATGCACTTTCAAATGCAGCACAGGACGGGAATGATGTTGTCTTCACGTTCAATAGCGGTGACGATACCCTTCGTGTTGAAAATACAACGCTAAATGATCTGGCGGATGATTTGATCTTTTAATTAATCGTCTCAAACCTGAAAAATCAGGGCGGGGAACAAACAGTGTTTCCCGTCCCGCTTAACGCCGGGTATCATGAACAAGACGAGAGTTTATCAATCAGAAGGCATTACTTTTTGCCGCTCATTGCAGCGCTCATCATGGCTTGCATCGTTTCCATGCCCTTGCCGCCCATGTTCATCACCTGCGCTACGAACCGGTCGGGATCGGCGAGTGTATCCATCCGCTCTTTCGCACGGGTTGTCATTTCCTCAACGATCAGGCTGTTGAGTGCCTCCACATCCGGCAGGCCCAGAAACGCGCGGGCCTCCTGGGGTGTACAGTCAATATCAATGCTGAGTTTCAAGGGTGATCCTCCTGTTAAGCACCGAGGGCGAAAAGTTCTGCAGCCATGATTTCAATGTTTTCGCGCCAGGTCAGTTTTTCAAGCCACTCAGCCGGTATGCCCGATGCGCCATAAACCCGCCCTGCAATCTGTCCTGCGATCGACGCGGCGCCGCTGTGACCTGAAGAGACGGCAAGTGGGATGCACCCGGCAAAGGACGTGGTGTTTTCAAAAGCCAGGAACGCCGCCTCGTAGCTTTTGCGCACAGCAATCCCTGATTTTATAGTATTCGGATGGACATCGGGGTTACACCGGTGCAGGGCATCCTGCAGATTTCCGCTGTGCAAAAACCCTGACAGCGCGAATGCGAAGTCATCACACTCGTCGCGGGCATGGGTGATCTGGCTTTGCAGAACGGAAATATCAACTGCAGCCATTGCATCCTTGTGGTGGGCGATCACCGCCGGAGCAATGCGCATAAGGCCGCCATAACCGGCGGTCGCGGGATCGCCGGATCCGGAATAGGGGTCACCGTCGCTCAGGAAACGGTCCAAAGCTTCACTTACAATCCGATCTGTCCCGCCAGTGCACTTTCCGGCGGGGCACATATACCCGTCATCGCGGCACCGTACGAAACGGTTTGCACAATCACCGGCATGCCAGCCCTTGCACTGCAACAGGCTGTCACCGGTACAGAGTGCCAGCGCCGTATGAGACGACCAGAGCACGCCAGCTGCATCTGTTTCAGCCGCATCGCCAACGGCAAGGCCGAGGAGCATCCCCTTTGCCTGATCCGGTGTCAGGGCCGTCACGTGTCACTCTCCGGCGGTGGTTCGGCAATTACCCGACCCCCTGCCACATCCACTGTCGGCACAACATCACGGGTAAAGGGCAGATAGAACGACTCGCCGCCGCCCGCCGGCTGATATTCGATGACATCACCGGCTCCGAAATCCTGAACTGCCTTTATTTTACCAAGCAAAGTGCCATCCGCTGTTTCGACCCGCAAACCGAGCAAATCGGCGTAGTAAAACTCTTCCTCTTCAGGATCAGGCAAAGCGGATCGGTCCGCATAAAGGCGGGTTCCTTTAAGAGCCTCCGCTTCTTCGCGGCTGCTGACCCCGGACAACCGCGCCGCATATCCGCCCTTAACTGGACGGGTCAGTTTCAGGGTAAACTGATGTGCAGCATCCTCGGTAAAAAGTGGTCCATAGTAACCAATAGCCGACGGATTACCGGTAAAGCATTTGATTTTTGCTTCGCCGCGCACACCGAACGCCCCGGCAATTGCCGCGACGCAAACACGTTTTTTCTCCGGCTTTCCGTCCGACACCGGATTAACCGACACTGAAATGCAGAATAGGTCGGAGAGCTGTCATAGTTTTATTCCGCAGCGGCTTCTTCGGCAGGAGCCTCGTCAGCAGGGGCATTTTTCGCCTCTTCCTCGGCATCTTTGAGAGCCTGAGCCTTGTCAGCTTTTTCCTGAGCGCGTTCTTCAGCCTTCTTGCCGGGCTTGGCCTTGTTCGGGTTGTTGCGGGTTTTCTTTTCCATTTCGCCCGCAGCTTCAAGAAAGCGACAAATGCGGTCGGTCGGCTGTGCGCCCTTGGCTATCCACTCTTTAACGCGTTCCATATCCATTTTTACACGGTCTTCGGAGTCTTTAGGCAGTTGCGGGTTGTATGTGCCGATTTTTTCAATAAAGCGACCATCACGGGGCATACGCTTATCTGCAACGACAATACGGTAAAACGGGCGTTTTTTTGAACCGCCGCGGGATAAACGGATAACAGTTGCCATAGTTTTTAGTCCTTGAATGCGCCTGCCTTTGCAGGCTGTTATTTCAGTGTAATGCGTGTTTCGAGTTTTTCGAATTCAGGGTCATTCGCCTGCGTTTCGCCCTTTCGGACAATCAGCGCACCGAGAATGGAATCGTGTTCCGTACCGATGGTAATTGCGGTTTCATCGTCAAACCGTAGGGTCAGAGCATGGTCATAGACTACGACATCATCCAACTCAGCGGTCATCTGGATCACGTCGATGCTGGACAGTTCCGTGCCTGGCATGGACAGTTCAATCAGTGAACACGGACCGATGGCGCCGGAGCGCACATTAAACGGTAAATCAAAAGGCATATCGCTGCGGGCGATATTCAGCAGATGATAGTCCTGATCACCTTTTGAGGTTTTGTGCTCGGTCTCAAAGGTCACAAAATTCGTACCGGTCCCGAGCCAAATCGCTCCTTTGGGCAGTGAGGCACTGGAGCGAAGCGGTTCCGCATGGACTTCACGTCCGTAAATCGCGGGAACCGGCTTGCCGATCATGGACTTGAGAGCCGAGATTGCTTTTGAAGACAGTTGATTGGCACTCATTTCTTTTTCCCGAATCCACTCAAGCCGGGAGGAAGTGACGGACCGCCCGGTCCCATACCGGCTAATCCGCCGGGCGGCAGTTGCGGCATTCCGCCGGGGGGTAAACTACCGCCCGGCATTCCACCCGGCATACCGCCGAACATGCCGGCCAGCTTGCGCATTCCGCCCTTGCCCTTGCCCATCTTGCCGACCTTTTTCATCATATCTGCCATCTGACGGTGCATTTTCATCAGTTTGTTGACTTCCGACACCTCGACACCGGCACCCTTGGCAATACGCTTTTTGCGTGAGGCAGCTAGAAGTTCGGGCTTTTTGCGCTCGGCCTTGGTCATGGATTGGATGATCGCGATCTGGCGGTTGATCACACTGTCATCCATGCCGGACGCATCCATCTGCTTTTTCATCTTGCCGACACCCGGCAGCATTCCCATCAGGCCGCCCATGCCGCCCATTTTCTGCATCTGCTGAAACTGGCTCATGAGATCGTTCATATCGAAGCGGCCCGCCATAAAGCGCTTGGCCTGTTTTTCGGCCTGCTCCGCTTCGATCTGTTCCTGTGCCTTTTCGACGAGGCCGACAACATCGCCCATGCCGAGGATGCGGCCCGCCACACGGTCGGGCACAAATTCCTCAAGGGCATCCATTTTCTCGCCGACACCGACCAGTTTGATCGGCTTGCCGGTTACAGCTCGCATCGAAAGCGCCGCACCGCCGCGCCCGTCACCGTCCATCCGCGTCAGGACAACACCACTGATACCAACACGGCCATCAAAGTTTTCGGCGACATTCACCGCGTCCTGACCGGTAAGCGAATCCACCACCAGCAGGGTTTCGCGCGGCCGTGCCACATCGCGCACGGCCTGCACTTCGGCCATCAGCTCGTCATCAACGTGCAGACGACCCGCCGTGTCGAGCATGACGACATCATATCCTGAGAGCTTAGCCTGGGTCAGTGCGCGCTTTGCGATGGCTACGGCGTCCTGACCAGCCTGTATCGGCAGGGTATCAACACCGATTTGCGCACCCAAAATCGCCAGCTGTTCCATCGCTGCCGGACGGCGGGTATCGAGCGAGGCCATGAGGACACGCTTTTTGTCGCGCTCGGTCAGGCGTTTTGCGATTTTGGCCGTGGTCGTGGTCTTACCGGAACCTTGTAAACCGACCATCAGGATCGGGGATGGCGGGCTGTCCACCTTCAGCGCCGACTCGCGGGCGACCTTTTCCGGGTCATCACCCCCGCGCAGCATCGAGATCAGTTCGTCATTGACGATTTTAACGACCTGCTGTCCGGGTTGGATGGATTTTACAACGTCCTGACCGACGGCTTTTTCACGGACTTTTTCGATGAAATCACGGGCCACCGGAAGGGAGACATCAGCCTCCAGCAGCGCCGTTCGCACTTCACGCAAAGCCGAAGAGACATCTTCATCGCGCAGCGCTCCCTGACGGGTCAGCTTGTCGAGGACACCGCCCAGACGGTCTGAAAGGCTCTCAAACATCCAATCACCAAGCTCATGCCGGTAAAGGCACTCAAAACGACAAAAACGCCCGTGGGCGCAACGCGCTGACGGGCGGCGATCCTGCGATTCAGGACCGGAAGCAATTCAGGCTTCCTGAGGTTGTGTGTCCGAATACCCGCAGCACCGACATATGTCAATGATATGCCGCGCATTAATGCTTATTTGCAGGGTCTGTTGCGGACAGTTTTGCAAGTTTAAGATTTTATCGTCATCATAAAAGTCCAGGAAGTAGTCTTCATAAAGAAACCGGATCGGCATACCGAGTATATAACGTCATGATATCACTCGACGACCTAAGCTTTCACGGCCGCGGCCTGAGCCGCCCTGAATGTGTCCTATCGCATCAGAGCGGGTTGCTGTTCGCCTCCTGTTGGTATGGCAGCGGCGGGGTGAGCGTTATTTCGCCATCCGGAAAAACCTCTCACATTTTGGCACAGAGTGTCTCTTCGCCCCTTAGACCCAATGGTATCGCATTGGAGGCCGGTGGCAGCTTTTTGCTCGCACATTTGGGCGAGGAATACGGCGCAGTTATCCGCCTGTTTCACGACGGGCGCACGGAGCTTTTGACAGACAGCATTGCCGGACAGCGCCTGCCGCCGGTCAATTTCGTGACATTAGACCGTGACGGGAACATCTGGATTACAATATCCAGCCGCGTCACGCCGCGTGCCCGCGATTACCGCAGCAGCGCTTCGACCGGTTTCATCGCCGTTCACACAAACGGCCAAACGCGGGTGGCAGCGGACAGCCTCGGCTATACCAATGAATTGACCTTTTCAGCGGATAACTGCCGCCTCTTTGTGAATGAAACATTCGCCCGTCGCACCACGTCTTTCGACATTTCGAACGGGCTGACCCTCAAAAACAAAACAACCGCCGCGGAATACGGCGTCGGCACTTTTCCGGACGGGCTGACCATCGATCAGGAGGGCGCGCTTTGGGTTACCTCGATTATCTCGAACCGCGTGATCCGCGTTACCGGCGGTACATCAAAAGTTATGCTGGAGGACTGCGACACCGAACACCTTGCCACCGTTGAAAAGGCGTTCAAGGCGGATGCGCTGGGCCGCCCGCATCTGGACCGTGCCGTCAGCGAAAAACTCATGAACATTTCCAGCCTAGCATTTGATTCAACAGGCGGTCGGGCCTATCTCGGATGCCTGTCAGGGGACCGGATTGTGTCCTTTGAAACAGGCACTGCCGGAACGCGACAGCACCATTGGGATGCTGATCTAGGCCCGCTTGAACGCTATTTGGAGCCAATATGACTGCCAAGCGCGTAGCTGTTATCGGCGGGGGATATTTCGGGCGCTTTCACCTCGATGCCTGGTCGCGGATGTCTGGCGTGACGTGCGAAGCGGTTGCTGACCTGAACCCTGATACGGCAAAAGCCGCTGCGGAAGAATTCGGCTTCGGGTCATGGTATACCGATGCGGAAACCATGCTGGCCGGTGTCAGGCCGGATATAATCGATATCACTACACCGCCGCACACCCATTTTGACCTGATCCGCAAAGCGGCCTCGGACGGGGTGGCCATTCAATGCCAAAAGCCTTTCTGCACATCTCTGGAGGAGGCCCGTAAAGCGGTTGATTGCGCTGCATCCGTCAATGCCACGTTGTCCGTACATGAGAATTTCCGCTTCCAGCCTTGGCACCGGCACACCAAAACGTTGCTTGATGATAAAACGTTGGGCGAGGTTTATCAGGCAACATTCCGCCTGCGACCCGGTGACGGTCAGGGTGCGGATGCATATCTGTCACGGCAGCCTTATTTTCAAAAAATGGAACGGTTCCTGGTCCGTGAAACCGCAATCCATCTAATCGACCTTTTCCGGTATCTGTTCGGGGAACCAAGCGGTGTTTTTGCAAATCTGCGGCGGCTGAATCCGGTCATAAAAGGTGAAGATGCGGGGCTGATCCTGCTGGAGTTTCCGGACGGCAAAACCGCACTGTTCGACGGCAACCGTCTGGTGGACCATAGTACGGACAATACGCGCCGGACGCTGGGTGAGATGCTGATCGAGGGATCAAAAGCCTGTCTGACCCTTGACGGAAGCGGTGCAATCCGTCTGCGTGCACAAGGATCGGTCACCGGAATTGACCACCGTTTCGATTGGCATGACCATAACTTTGCCGGTGACTGCGTTTATCTCACGTGTTGCGCCTTTGCCGGTCATGTCATGCACGGCACGCCGCTTGAGAACAGTGCGGCGGATTACCTGCGAAATCTGGAAATCCAAGAGCGGGTTTATCAGAGCGATGCGGAAAAACGCTGGTTGCCACTTTAAAATGCGGCACCGGTGAATCTGCCTGCCGGACTCTAATTTCGTGCGTGTTCGTCCAGATACCGTTGAACACCGGCATGATTATCAAAGATACATGCGCCGACAGGCGGACAGAACGAGCTGAGTTTGTGCATTCCGCCCAGCGGGGACAAATCTACCACATGCGTATTGCTGACATCCAGAAACTCCAGACCAGTCAATGATTTAAGAGGTTTGATGCTGGCAATATCAGCTTCCGATACATCCAGGGAACGTAGGTTTCTCAGGGATGCAAGTGGCTCGAGAGTTTGAAAGTATCCGCCTGCGACTTCCAGTGTATCAAGTGCGCGCAAATATTCTACCGGCTCCAAACTTGTCGCATGTTCAAGACCGGCACCTGCAAGTGACAATACATGCGTATTTCGCGCCCAGCACCTGGATGCAAAGCGGACACCTTTAACCCCGTCTGCATTACAGGACCATTCCGACGCTGATGCAGGCTCGATACGGATTTTCGCCGGCCAGGTCAGACCGGAAGCTGAAGGGGAAATACCCTCGTTAGAATCTTGTGCCGATGCTGTCGCAGGATCATTTTTCCCGGACTGCTGAACAGCATCAAAGGCAAAGGCAAGTTTTTCCTCGTAAGTGGATTTTGCCGTCTGCAATTCCTGCTTCAGTTCCCGGGTCTGTTGATCAAGCGTGGCATATTGTTCGCGGCTTACGCGCTGACCGAAAGATGCAATTAATCGCAAACGGGAGTCATTGGCGGCATCAAGATCAGCCTGAAGCCTCGCTTTATCCTCTATCAGTGTCGCATATTGCGAATGTGACACTGTCCGGGATGCATTTTGACTGACGGCAATGGTATTGCCGATAGCCAGAACCATCGCCGCCGCCGCCATCCCCTTGACCCAGGCTTTGTCCGTAAACCGTCCTAAGCGGTAAGACCATCCCGTCAAAAGATGACGGCGTTCGCGTGCCTTATCGTAATAAAGTCCCTTGCGGCCATACTGATCCAGATAAAAGTCATAGCTGACAACATTGTCTGCCTTTGAGACCTCATGCCAGACCGCGCTTTCAGCGTCGTGAAATGATGCGTCATCATAGCTTTTTGAAGCGTTTTCCATGTCATTTCTGATACTGATGACGGCATCAATAGCACCGCATAGCCAGTCAAACTCTTCCGGTTCCGTGCTGTGGCCGGTCATTTCGGCGCATTGAAATCCTTCAAAATCCGGTGGGAGATGGACGTTATTTTCGATGATAACACCGATATAACGGCCGTCCTCCTGAGCGGTTCTTGACTCGTTAATGACCCGGCTGGAATGGATTGATCGTGTTGTCCACAATGTCAGAACGACTTTTGTCGTTTTGACATAATTCGGCGCTTCGCTGATCGAAGATTGACCGGAGGGCAGCGCTTCAAAATCCGCCGTAACCGCATAACCGACAATCCGGAGTGTCTGCATGAGGCGCTTTGCCGCTTCCCGATCTTCTTGTTCACATGAGATGAAGATATCGACCATGGGAGGCCCTCATACATATTCTGACTATGTACAAGATAATTGCCGTTTTCTGGTTAATGCTCTCTTACGATCCGGTGCAATAATAAAGGATAAATGTAATGATATTGCTTGCGTCTAAATGACAGAAAATATTTATCATTTTGTTCATCAGTAATAATATTTCCTAAACAGCGGCAAAATACATTCCCCGTGCTTTATTCAGGGCGGGGTGCTTTTAAAATAAAGTCACACTGAAATTGCGGTTCGGAGGGTGCGTATGGACGCGAAAGACCGGAAAAAATTGCGCAGTCAGGAATGGTTCGACAACCCTGATAACCCCGGTATGACGGCGTTATATGTCGAGCGGTATCTCAATTACGGACTGACCCGTGAAGAAATACAGGGTGGGCGCCCGATCATCGGCATTGCACAAACAGGCAGCGACCTTGCCCCCTGTAACCGCCATCATCTGGATCTGGCGCAACGCGTAAAAGACGGTATCCGTGATGCGGGCGGCGTTCCGATTGAGTTTCCGGTCCATCCGGTGCAGGAAACCGGAAAGCGGCCCACCGCCGCCCTTGACAGAAATCTGACTTATCTGAGCCTTGTGGAAGTGCTGCATGGCTATCCGCTTGACGGTGTTGTGCTGACCACCGGGTGCGACAAGACAACGCCTGCGATGCTGATGGGGGCGGCAACGGTGGATATTCCAGCCATCGTGCTGTCGGGTGGTCCGATGCTGGACGGGCACTGGGGTGGTGCGCTGGCCGGATCGGGCACGGTGGTCTGGGAAAGCCGCAGGATGCTGGGCGCTGGTGAAATCGGCTATGACGAGTTTATGGATCGGGTTTGTGCTTCCGCGCCGTCTGTCGGACATTGCAACACTATGGGCACGGCCTCGACGATGAACGGCCTGGCCGAAGCGCTGGGCATGAGCCTGACCGGATGTGCCGCGATACCCGGTCCCTATAAAGAGCGTGCGCAGATGGCCTATGCCACCGGCAAACGCGCCGTAGAGATTGTGCATGAGAATCTGCGCCCCTCGGACATTATGACCCGTGCGGCCTTTGACAACGTTATCCGCGTTAACACGGCCATTGGCGGATCAACCAATGCTCCGCCCCATATGACCGCAATTGCCCGCCATGCCGGTATCGACCTGCCGGTGACGGATTGGGAGCGGATCGGCTATGACCTGCCATTGCTGGCCAATATACAGCCTGCAGGAAAATACTTGTGCGAAAGTTTTTTCCGTGCCGGTGGCATCCCTGCAGTGATGGGTGAGTTGCTGCAGGCCGGATTGCTTGATCCCTCGCCGCTGACGATTACCGGAAAGACTCTGGGCGAAAACCTTGAAGGACGGCAAAGCGCCGATACAGATGTCATTTTGCCCGCCGTGATGCCGATGCGCAAACAGGCCGGTTTTCTGGTTCTGTCCGGTGACCTGTTCGACTCGGCTCTGATGAAAACCAGCGTTATTTCCGACGATTTCCGCGCGCGCTTTTTATCCGAACCGGGGAAGGAGGGCATTATGACAGCCAGGGCTGTCGTCTTTGAGGGGCCGGAGGACTATCACGCGCGCATCAATGATGCCACTCTCGGGATTGATGACCGGACCATCCTTTTTATCCGCTATGTCGGACCGGTCGGATACCCCGGGTCCGCAGAGGTGGTGAATATGCAGCCCCCTGACGCACTGATCAGGCAGGGCGTGCCGCATTTGCCAACCGTCGGCGATGGCCGACAATCTGGCACATCGGAAAGCCCGTCCATCCTGAACGCATCGCCCGAGGCGGCTGTGGGTGGCGGTCTGGCGATCATCGAAACCGGTGACACGGTGCGGCTTGATATCCCCGCGCGAACCCTTACGCTGGAGATTGATGACGCGGAGCGCGTGAAGCGGTGGGATGCATGGTCCGCGCCTGACCGCCCCAGCCAGACCCCATGGCAGGAACTTTACCGCAACCATGTCGGCGGACTTGAAACCGGCGGATGCCTCGAATTTGCGACCAAATACCAGAGGGTCCGCGAAGCTCTTCCCCGTGACAATCATTAGGACTCAACTCTTTTCGGATCGGGCCCTACGGTAACTTGAAAGCAGTCTGTTTTATCCCCATCATCCGGCCTGACCGGATGAGAGGTGTGCTATGCGTTTAAAAGTCAACGGACAGGTTCACGATATTGATGTTGAGCCTGACATGCCTCTGCTTTGGGTTTTGCGCGACGAGTTGGGCATCACCGGTCCGAAATTCGGCTGCGGCATTGCGGTGTGCGGGGCCTGTACCGTTCATGTGGACGGTGTGGCAGAGCGTGCATGTTCACTGCCGGTCGGAGATGTTGAGGGCGAGGTTGTGACTATTGAAGGGCTAGGCACACCCGATGCGCTTCATGCAGTACAGGCGGCCTGGATACAGCACCAGGTGGCGCAATGCGGATACTGCCAATCCGGTCAGATTATGAATGCGGCGGCGTTTCTGGCGGAAAACTCCGATCCGTCCGATCCGGATATTGATGAGGCTATGTCCGGCAACCTCTGCCGCTGCGGGGCCTATCCCCGTATCCGCGCCGCGATAAAGTCCGCTGCTGTTACATTGCGGGAGGCGCAGAATGGGTAAGCTGAAAACGATCGCGCGGCGCACTTTCCTGATCGGGTCCGCCGCTGTCGCGGGCGGTGTTGTATTTGGCTACTGGAAATATAAAACGCCCTACGCGAATCCACTGAAACGGGATTTACCCGACGGTACAGCCGCACTGACCCCTTATGTGAAAATCGACCAAATCGGCGTGACCATTATCACTCCGCGTGCGGAGATGGGGCAG
>CALFWP010000184.1 GCA_937927905.1 uncultured Neomegalonema sp. | reverse complement strand
CATTGCTCCGACAGCCTTAAAACCACGGAAAGTAAAGCCTTCAATTTTACGAAAACCGACGTGGATTTCAGCTACGCCGGGTGGTTCGTCTGGCCGAATTTTACGTTATGGATTTACCCCGGAGAGCCGAATCTCTCGGTCCTGCAGATGAACCCGACAGAACCTGAACGGTGCATTGAATTTCAGGACTGGTTCGTGCCGGACGGCAAAATTACCACACAGCTAAAGGACGCAATTGATTACCAGATTGACGTTCTGCAACCCGAAGATATCAGCCTGTGCGAGAGCGTGCAGGAGGGCCTGAAATCCTTCGGATACAACCAGGGACGCTTTGTCGTGGACCCCGAACGCTCGGAATTAAGCGAACATGCCGTTCATCATTTCCAGAAGATGGTTGTGGACGCTTTAGGAGCAAACCTTAACGGCGGTTAACAAAAAAAGTGCATTGCGCGACGGCTTGCCACGCGGGTCATGCTTGCGTGCGCCCTATGTCTTGTGATTGAAGGCGTGCAAACAAGAGAGTCAGTGTAAAGGCCGCACAGCATTGCGGTTCTTTCACAATAACGGAGCAATACACTATGCGGAGCGGTTACCTCCTGATCGGACTTGGCGCAGGCGCAATGCTTGCTGCGACTACAGGCGTTTCACTGGCACAGGATATTGGCGTACCGAAGGCGGGTGCCTTCGGTTATCAGGAGCCGGCAACAGAAAGCATGGAGCGACTGATATCGCTCTCCGTCGGCCTGCACTGGGTTGCAGCTCTGATTACAGTTTTCGTGACCATCCTGCTCGGTTATACCTGTTGGCGTTTCAGTGAAAAACGTAATCCGGTCGCCAGCCGCTTTTCACACAATACGACAATCGAGGTCGCATGGACCTTGATCCCTGTCCTGATCCTTGTCGGCATTGCATATCCGTCTATTAAATATCTCTATTACCAGGAAACGGTGCCGCCATCGGATGTTACGGTTAAAGCCATCGGTGCTTCCGGCTGGTGGTGGAACTACGAATACGAGATTGACGGCGAAGAAGTCGCATACAGCAGTTACATGGCCGGGGCCGGTTACGCGACCTACGATGATGTGGTCAAAGGCATGAAAGAAGAAGGTGCCAGCGACGACGAAATCCCCTCTCTGGCACTTTGGAAGCTGAAAACAACCGCGCCTATGGTTGTTCCTGTCAACAGTATTATACGAGTACAGGTTACGTCCGAACCCGGCGGCGTTTTGCACGCCTTCGCTGTGCCTGCATTCGGCGTCAAGGCTGATGCAGTGCCCGGATCTCTGCATGAGACATGGTTTGAAGTAAACCGCACCGGCACCTTCTACGGACAATGTTCCGAGTTGTGCGGTCGCGGGCATTCCTACATGCCGATCGAAGTCGAGGTGGTCGAGAAAGAGGATTTCAAATCCCGCCTTCTCGAAGTGCAGAAAATTGCCAACGGCCCGTCAAACAGCGCAACGAAAATTGCTGCTAATACTCTGACAGATTGATAGAGGACCGGTTCGTGAGCGATATTGACATGACACCCGATTATGCAGCGCACAGACCTTTTACGGAAGAGCCGCTGATCTCTGACTACTTTGCGCTGCTCAAGCCGCGTGTCATGTCTCTTGTGGTCTTCACCGCTCTGGTCGGAATGCTTTGCGCGCCCGTTGCGGTGAATCCGGTAATCGGTTTCGCATCTCTGCTGTGTATTGCTGTCGGTGCAGGTGCCTCCGGTGCACTGAACATGTGGTGGGATGCCGATATCGACGCAAAAATGCAGCGCACGGCGAAACGTCCCGTACCCGATGGCCGTGTGACAGCGCAGGATGCGCTGAATATCGGCCTCGGTTTGTCAGTGCTGTCTGTAGCAATGCTGACTGTGTTTGCGGGTGTTTTTGCGGGACTCCTGCTCGCTTTCACCATCTGGTTTTATGCAGTGCCGTATACGATGTGGCTGAAACGTTCGACGCCGCAGAATATTGTTATCGGCGGCGCTGCGGGTGCCTTTCCGCCTCTGGTCGGATGGGTATCTGTCACGGGAACGGTTGCCATAGAGCCGCTTTTGATGTTTGCGGTTATCTTCCTGTGGACCCCGCCGCATTTCTGGGCGCTGGCCCTTTGGCGGCGCAGCGAATATGCGATTGCCGAAGTGCCGATGCTGCCTGTGGTTGCAGGAACAACTGCCACACGCAAGCAGATTTTTGTGTATTCTATTCTATTGGCATTATCGAGTCTGGGCTTGCTGTTCACCTCTGCTGGCGGGCCATTCTATGCTGTTACCGCTGTAGTAATGAACATCTGGTTCATGAAATGGGCCTGGGTCGTGTGGCAGCGGGATGATGCCATTGCGGAAGAAGATAATTTTGCCGCGGAAAAGAAGCTGTTCGGAGTGTCGTTGCATTACCTTGCCGCGATTTTTTCTGCCCTGCTTCTGGATGCGCTTCCGGGTGTATTGATCGGATAATACGGCTATGATGCGAGAACATGAAATACACCGCCGACGTTGGCCCCGTAATCTTCTTGTAGGCGGGCTGCTACTCGGATTTGTTGCTTTGATTTTCTTTGTCAGCATTGCAAAATTCAGTGCGCAGGTGGCTGGTTGATGCAGAAAAAACCATCCAATTCAAACGCAAAGACCGCTGCAATGTTCGGTGGTGTTGCTGTGTTCATGGTCGGACTGTCTTTCGCCGCCATTCCGCTTTACGAAGCATTTTGCCGGATTACAGGTTTCGGCGGAACGCCCCTGCGATCAGATGTTGCCTCAACGCGTGTGCTTAATGAAGCTATCAAAGTTCGCTTTGATTCGAACACGGATCCGAAACTTCCATGGATATTCAAGCCTGTTCAAACCGAAATGGAATTGCCTATCGGGGAGACCGGGCTGGCATTTTATACAGCCACCAACACCTCTGACAGGCCTGTTGCCGGAACATCGACCTTTAATGTCACGCCCCTTAAAATCGGCGGCTATTTCGTAAAAATCGACTGTTTTTGCTTTACCGAACAGGTATTGATGCCTGGCGAGTCCGTTGAGATGCCGGTTTCCTTTTATGTGGATCCGGCCATACGCGACGACCGTGAAACAGAGGAAGTTAAAGGCATCACGCTTTCTTATACGTTTTTTGAAACAGAAATCAGTGATCCGGAACTGGCAGCACTTGCTGCAAAGGCCCCGGCACTAAACTGAATAAGGCTACCGCATACCGGCGGTTTATGGAGCGAAACTATGGCACATGCCAAAAATCATGATTACCACATCGTAAACCCGAGTGTCTGGCCGTTTGCGGGCGCGATCAGTTCCCTGGTAATGCTGATCGGTGCTGTTGTGTGGATGCGCGATGGCACGCCGATTTTTGCATTACTGGGTTTGATCGGTGTTCTGGTGGTCATGTATTGCTGGTGGGTTGACGTCGTCAAAGAAGCACAGAACGACACGGATCATACACCGGTTGTGCAAATCGGATTAAAGTACGGCTTTATTCTGTTCATTATCTCTGAAGTTATGTTTTTTGTCGCATGGTTCTGGAGCTTTTTCCGTTATGCCCTCTTCACGCAACCGGAAACAGCGGAATTTGCAGCGGGCGGATCGTTTCCGCCGGAAGGCATTCATGCCTTTAACCCGTGGGCACTGCCATTCGTCAACACGCTGATCCTTTTGCTGTCAGGCTGTACCCTGACCGCCGCGCACCATTATATGATTGAGATGCGGGAAAATGACGGCGTGGTCAGTGAAACCCGCAAAAAGGTCTTTAATCTGCTCGCCGTTACTTGCGTACTCGGTGCGATTTTCCTGATCTGCCAGGCGCTTGAATATGCCGAGGCCTATCATGAAGGCCTGACACTTCAAAGTACCTACTACGGCGCATCATTCTTCATGGCCACCGGTTTTCACGGTTTTCATGTTCTTGTCGGAACCATCTTCCTGACAGTGTGTCTGATCCGTGTTAACAAAGGTCACTTTACCGCCGAGCGTCACATCGGTTTTGAAGCCGCTGCATGGTACTGGCACTTTGTTGACGTGGTCTGGCTGTTCCTGTTCGCCGCGATCTATATCGGCAGCGCGACATTCTTCCAGGTTGGCGCACACTAAACGACAGTAACTGATACATAAACAGCAAAGGGGCGCCTTCTATGAGCGCCGGACACAAATCATCTACATGGGGACCGCTGATCATAGGGATCGGCGGTTTTTGTGTTCTGATTGCCCTGGGTTTTTGGCAATGGGCGAAGGTTGATCAGAAAAACCGCGTCATTGCCGAAGCTGAACAGCGTCTACTGACCCCGCCGCGCCCTTTGCCGGAAAAACCGGATGCCGAACGCGACAATTACATGCGCGTCACCGTTGAAGGCCGGTTTGTAAACAGTGAGGAAAGTTACTTTCTTACGTCCCAAACACTCAAGGGTCCCGGCTTCGATATCATCGTTCCGTTTGAAACCGGCAACGGCCGCCGTATTCTTGTCAATCGCGGTTATGTACCACAGGCACTGCGCGATCCGGCCACGCGCACCGACACAACAATTGAAGGACCGGCACAGGTGACGGGCGTGTTGCGCTGGCCGGATGACACCAGTTCCTGGACTTTGGATCCCGACATCGCAAAGCGGGAATTTTACTCGCGCTCTGTAGCGCCCCTCGCCGGTTTTATGAAAACCGAACAGGTTATGGTGACAGCCTCGGAAACAGGCGGGACCGAATGGCCGAGAGGCAGCAAAGCCCAGGTTAATATACGGAATGCACATCTGCCTTATGCAATCCAGTGGTTCGCCATTGCGGGTATCTGGGCATTGATGACGGTAATCTGGTTGCGCAGGCTTGCACGCTCTGAAACAGATGCCTAACGTCGCGCCTGCCTGTCCGGGAGAGAAAAAGTGAAATACGTCAGTACACGCGGCGAAGCTGAAATCCTCGATTTCGAAGATGCAGTTCTTGCAGGGCTTGCCCGTGACGGCGGGCTTTATGTCCCCGAAACCTGGCCGGAAATGGATGATGATGAC
>CALFWP010000183.1 GCA_937927905.1 uncultured Neomegalonema sp. | reverse complement strand
ATCATATGTAGCGTAGTGTCTTCATGATAGACGTTACGCAATGCATAGAGGAACAGGTGAACGCATGAAAAAAATTCTTATGGGCACAAGCGCCGTTGCCCTTTCAAGCATGGTGGCGACAAGTGCTAATGCCGCCAAGTGGGATCTGAACTGGGGCGGATTCTTCGAAGCTTACGTCGGTTTCGCATCCGTAGACGGGCCTGGTGATCTGGACGGTGTTGATGTCCGTCAGGATGCTGAGATCATCTTCAAGCCGTCTATCACGCTTGATAACGGTTTAAAATTCGGTGCCGATATCCAGCTCGAAGGTAACACGGGCGGTGATCAAATCGACGAATCGTTCATTTTCGTTAGAGGCTCCTTCGGTGAAGTTCTGATCGGTTCGGAAAACTCCGCCGGTTATAAAATGACTTTCGCTGCACCGGACGTAACGGCTCTGGGTGTTAACTCAGGTTCGATCAGTGCGTATCTTAACGTCGGCAGTAACCAGTTCCGTGCACCCGGCCGGTCATCTTTCGTCGAAGTCGATGGCAACCTGGTAAACGACTCGCAACGCATTACATACTTTACACCACGCTTCTCCGGCTTCCAGCTGGGCGTATCCTATGCACGTGATGCTGATCAGGATACATTTGCGCCAGTTGATCTGGACAACAACCTCGGAAACATTTTCGACATAGGTGTAAACTATGTGAATTCGTTCGGTGGTTTCGATGTTGCGGTTTCCGGTCGCTATGGTACTGCAGAGGCACCGAGCAACGCTGCTAACAACGGTGATCCTGATACATACGCTGTTGGTATCAATCTCGGGTTCTCCGGCGTTACACTTGGTGGCTCTTATGCCAATGAAGAAGGCGGACTTATTGCCAACGATGGTGATTACTTTGATGTAGGTGTTAGCTATTCGACGGGTCCATGGGCAGCTTCGGCGACTTATGCCAATTCGGATGTTGATGTGACTGGTGAACTGGACCAGTACATTGCTGGTGTAACCTACAAGCTCGGGCCGGGTGTAAAGGCTGGTCTGACAGCGGCTTATATTGAACAGGACGCTGCCCGTGCAGGTGCTGCCGGTAACGAAGATGCGTTCATCATTGAAACAGGCTTCACACTGTCGTTCTAATTAGCGTAAGTTATCTATGATTATGAAAAGGAGGGCTATGGCCCTCCTTTTCTTTTAGGGGATTGCTGTGGCGAAAAATATTGTCTGGCTGGCATCTTATCCGAAATCAGGCAATACATGGCTGCGATTGTTTTTGTTTAACTATCTGCTGAACGGCGAAAAGCCCGCTCCGATCAATCAGGCACATAAAATCGGCCCCGGTGATGCTGATGCCGTAGCTTATCGCAAGGCGGCAGCAGGATTTGCCGACCTCAATGATCCCGAAACGATTATGAAATTGCGCCCGAAAGTCCTGAGCGGTTATTCGGAGAATGGTGCAGATGTGAATTTCGTTAAAACCCATCATGCCAATGTGATCACACTGGGCAAACCTGTGATTGCACCTGAGCTTACCCGCAGTGCCATTTATATTCTACGCAATCCGCTTGATATGGCGGTGTCTTTTGCCCATCATTACGGCCTGACAACGGAAAAAACCGCCGAAGCTATCGGTAATCCTACCCATGCCATTCACGGCGACAGTAATCTGGTCCACCAGTTTATCGGTAATTGGAGCAAGCATGTAAAATCCTGGACCCGTGCAAAACGGTTCAAGGTCTGCATCCTGCGTTATGAGGATATGCTGGTCGATCCTCATGTGGGTTTTGCCAAGGCATTGAAGTCTATCGGCGCACCGGTTGACGAACAACGTCTGGATAAAGCCGTCCGTTTTTCAAGTTTCAGGGAATTGAAACAGCAGGAGGAAACGCACGGATTTGTCGAGCAATCCCGTAACTCGAAAACCTTTTTCCGCTCCGGTATGGCAGGTGAAGGACTTAAATCCCTGCCCCAGCCGGCCATAGATAAAATCATCGAAGATCATGGTGATCTCATGCGCAAATACGGTTATCTGGACGGATGACACCGCAGAACCTGAACCGCATTATCTGGCTTGCCTCCTATCCGAAATCCGGAAATACCTGGGTCCGGACCTTTCTGGCGAATTATTTTCTCGGGCGGCGCAAGACCATCGGTATTAATGATTTACGCAAGTTTACACTCAGCGAAACGCGACAGGATTTTTACGACCGTGCCGCTGGCGGCCCATTTAAAAGTGATACATATCAGGGGGCACTTGCTTTGCGCGGTAAGGTTCAGCGTCTGATCGCTGCTGAAAAGGAAGGGACACATTTCGTCAAAACCCACAGCAAAATTGGATTACTTGACGGGATTCCGCTGATTGCGCCGGAAGTTACAGCCGCTGCCGTTTATATAATGCGCAATCCGTTTGACCTGGTGCCCTCCTATGCACGTCATGTCGATATGAGCATTGACAAAACCATTGAAGCGATTGCCGAACCGGAAAATATGCTCGTATCGTCCAGCGGAGTTGTGGATTATCTCGGGCGCTGGGATCAGCATATTCAGTCGTGGCTCAAGGCCCCGGGCCTGCCCATGCATGTGCTGCGGTATGAGGACATCCATGCCGATCCACGACGTTCCTTTTCAACCCTTTTCGAGTTCCTGCGCACGCCGGTAAATACCGCGCATCTTAAACGCACGATTGAGGTAACGCGGTTTGAAAACCTGCAAAAACAGGAAGCCCGTGACGGGTTTGTCGAACGGCCCAAACAGATGAAACAGTTTTTCCACAGCGGTAAGGCGGGCGGATGGCGCGATGTGTTGAGCAACGAGCAAGTCGCTAAAATCTACACAGCCTTTGAACCGGCCCTGAAACGCTTTTATCCTGAACTTGCAGAAGAGACGGCAGCAATTGCCGCAAAAACATGACTGTGCTGGCGGAGATAAAGGCCCGTATCGCACGGGCGGCGGAGGCGGAAAACCGTCCGGCGGAGAGTGTCAAATTACTTGCCGTCTCAAAGGTACAGCCCCGCGACAGGGTGGCGGCGGCACTTGAACAGGGGCACCGGATTTACGGTGAAAACCGTGTGCAGGAAGCGCAAGGCCGCTGGGAACCTTTTCGTAAAGCGTATGCGGATATTGATTTGCACCTGATTGGTCCGCTGCAAACCAACAAGGTCAAACCGGCGCTTGATCTGTTCAATACCATTCACACGCTGGATCGCGACAGGCTGGCGCGAAAGCTGGCCGATGAGATACAGGCACGGGGTGTCGCGCCTGATCTGTTGGTACAAGTCAATATAGGGCAGGAGGCGCAAAAGGCGGGCATTGATCCTGCTAAGGCGGATGTGTTTATCGCCGCCTGCCGGAATGAATATGATTTGCCGGTCATCGGCGTGATGGCCATTCCGCCCTTTGATGAGCCGCCGGAGCCGCATTTTAAAGCGCTCGCGGATATCGCGTACCGCAACGGCCTGGATGAAATCAGCATGGGCATGAGTGCGGATTTCGAAAGCGCCATTGCCCACGGCGCGACGATGATCCGCGTCGGTTCGGCCATCTTCGGCGCACGCGATCCTTCGGGCGCGGTTTAACCCCTGATCAGAATACAGGAGGCCGCGCCATGTGTGCCTGGCTTGCCGTGGATTTCGGAACATCCAATTCCGCTGCCGCTTATGTGATCAACGGAACGGTATGCCGTGTCGTGCTTGAGGGTACAGAAGATACGATACCGACGGCTGTGTTTTTTCCGGAAGAAACGCGTAAGACGCTGACCGGTCGCGCCGCAACCGCTGCCATGGTCGAGGGTAAAGACGGGCGGTATATGCGCTCGCTGAAAAGCGTGCTCGGCACGTCGCTGATGGCGGAAAAACGTTCTATTGCGGGGCGGCGGACTGATTTTTACCGGATCATCTCGGAATTTATCGGCGGCTTGAAACGCCAGGCAGAATCGCAATCCGGTCAGAAATTTGATAAGGTTGTGGCCGGTCGTCCGGTTTTTTTCGACCATGAAAACCCCGGGACGAATGCCCGTGCACAATCCGATCTTCAGCGTTGTTTCGCTATGGCGGGATTCGGTGAGGTGGTGTTTTTGCCCGAACCCGAGGCCGCCGCCCTGTCAGTACAGGAAAATTCTCTGATGTCCGGTATCGGATTTGTTTCGGATATCGGCGGCGGCACATCTGATTTTACTGTATTCCGCAAAACATCTGAAAAAACCGCGATACTGGCGTCGAACGGGTTGCGTCTGGGGGGAACGGATTTTGACCGCGCGGTGAGCCTGAGATTTATTATGCCTCTGCTCGGTTACGGATTACCGGTACAGCCAAAAATGAGCGATGTAACATTACCAGCTCCGAATGCATTGTTTACCGGCCTGGCGACATGGCAGAAAATCCCCTTTCTGTATGACCCGCAAACACTGAGCCTGGTGAAAGAGCTTGTGCGTGATGCGGTCGACCCCCGCCCGTTCAAGCGCCTGCAGCGGGTGATTGAACTACGGCTCGGGCACGAATTGGCTTTGATTGCCGAACAGACGAAAATCAATGCGAATGGCGCAGAGGATGTGGTGCCGCTTGATTTGGGCCAGCTCGAAGCCGGGATGAACACAAGAATAAATGCGGGTGATTTAGACGCGTTGTACCGGCCCTTTGCAGAAAAAATTAAAGCTGCGATAGAAGAGACGATTGTACATGCAGGGATTGACGCGGGGCAGGTTACCCATGTTGTGCCGGTGGGCGGCTCCAGCATGATGCGCCTTGTCCGGTCTGCAATTTCCTTAGTGTTCCCGCAATCCTCCATAGCGGAGGTGCCGGTTTTCCATGCCGTGGTTGACGGCCTGGCGGAACATATCAAAGCATCGGGGAACGGGTCCTGACCATGCAAGCCTTACGTCACAACGCCGCAAAGCCGGAAAGCAAATAATTCTGTTCCGGCACATATGCGGCTTGGCAACTGCAATGATATCCGTTTGAATAAAACACCTACAATACGTCATGCGCCCTGAAAACAGGCATGACCGGAAACGGAGGGAAATATGGCTTTGTCATTGACGCGGCGGCTGGCCGCTTTGGTTTGCGGTGCTGCTTTGGCCGCATCTTCATCTGTGATGGCGGATGATCACAAAATGCTTGACAACATCCACTTTCTAATTCCGGGCGGTGCGGGCGGCGGCTGGGACGGAACCGCGCGCGGCACCGGAGAGGCCCTGACCGGATCGGGACTGGTCGGGCAGGCCAGTTATGAGAATATGTCGGGCGGCGGCGGCGGAAAGGCCATCGGGTTTCTGATCGAAAATGCCGACAGCAATCATGGCACGTTGATGGTCAATTCCACACCGATTGTGATCCGCTCTCTCGTAGGGCGTTTCCCGCAGAACTTTCGTGATCTGACACTGATTTCGGGCACCATCGGCGATTATGCAACGCTGGTGGTCAAGACCGATAGTGATATTAAAACCATGAGTGATTTTGTCGACGGGTTCAAAAAGGATCCGGCAAATATGGCCATTGCGGGCGGGTCCGCGCCCGGATCCATGGATCACCTTGTTCCTGCGATGATTGTCGAGGCTGCCGGTGGTGATCCGCTGGATGTGAAATATGTCGCCTATGATGCGGGCGGCAAAGCGATGGCCGGTCTGCTCGCCGGTGAAACAGCGGTGCTGTCGACCGGATTTTCCGAAGCGGTTGCGCTGGCGGAGGCAGGTGAAGTGCGGATTCTGGCGGTTACGGCACCGGAACGCCTTGCCGATTATCCCGATGTGCCCACTGTCAGAGAGCAGGGCATTGATACGACCTTTGTGAACTGGCGCGGGTTCTTTGCGGCCCCGGGTTTACCGGAAGAAAAGCGTGTGAAGTACATTGCGACGCTTGAGGCGATGTATGATACGCCGGAATGGGAAGCGGTCCGCGCCCGTAACGGCTGGGTCAATATTTTCAACCCCGGCTACAAGTTCTACGGCTTTCTCGAAAAGCAGGAAGAGGTGATCGGCGGTCTGATGAAAAAACTCGGCTTCCTTTAACACACCGCGATCAAGCCTGATGCTGTTTCACCGGTATCGGGCTTTGCGCACAACGCGGCGGGCAAAACCATGACCCTCGACCGGACAATTGCACTGGTTTTTCTGACCTTGTGTCTTATTTACGGGTACGCGGCGTATTTTGTGATGGATGCGGAACTGGCGCCCTTCATGAAACGCAATCCGGTCTGGCCGAGTACGTTCCCGAAAGTGCTGGCTGTTCTCGGAATCGTCTCGGCGTTTTGGGTCGCGATAACGGCGAAAGCCGGACCCGTTAAAGAGGACGGCATAGATTACCGGCGCTTGCGGGATTATAAAATCGGGCAAGCCGCGGCGCTGATCGGATTGATGACCGCGTATGCGCTGGCGCTTTTTCCGTTCGGGTTTATCGTGTCGACGGTTTTATTTATTACCCTCGGGGCCTTTACCCTGGGCGAACGGAAACTCCACATCGTATTGCCGGTTGCCGGCATCACAGCGGGCTCCCTTTGGTATCTGGTGCAGGAAGTTCTCGGCATATTCCTGCGGCCCTGGCCTTTCTTTGCGGGGTTATAAATGATCGAGGGCATTTGGACCGGACTGACAACGGCTTTTTCAATCAGCAATATTCTGATGGTGGTCGGCGGATGTCTGATCGGAACCTTTATCGGGATGCTGCCGGGTCTTGGCCCGATGTCAATCATTGCCATTATGATACCGGTCGCTGTGAGTATCGGAGACCCGTCTTCGGCTCTGATTCTGTTGGCCGGGGTCTATTACGGCGCGATTTTTGGAGGTTCGACCTCTTCAATCCTGATCAATGCGCCGGGGGTTGCCTCAACAGTGGCGACCAGCTTTGACGGATACCCGATGGCGCGCCAGGGCAAGGCGGGCAAAGCGCTGACGGTGGCGGCGGTCTCGTCTTTCAGCGGTGGTACGATCGGGGCGATCCTGCTGTTGGTTTTTGCGCCCGCATTGGCCTCGGTCGCGCTTTTGTTTCACTCGACCGAATATTTTGCGCTTATGGTTGTCGGGTTATCCGCCATTGCCGCTTTTGCCGGTAGCGGACAAGTGGCAAAGGCCGTGATGATGACCGTGGCCGGATTGATGCTGGCGACGGTCGGAGAGGCGGCGTTGTTTCAGTCTCCGCGCTTTACCGGCGGTGTCATGGACCTGCAATCGGGGTTCAGTTTTATCACGCTGGCCATGGCAATGTTTGCTCTGCCCGAGGCGATATTCCTTGTCCTTGACCCCAAGCGTTCGGAGACCGGTGACGGATCATCGGAGATCAAAGACCTGCGCATCACCCGTGATGAGGCCCGCCGGATTGCTCCGGTGATCGGGCGACAATCGGTGCAGGGCTTTATGATCGGCGTCATGCCGGGGGCGGGTGCGACCATTGCCAGTTTTCTCGGCTATGCGGTCGAGCGTAATATTGCCTCGGAGAAAGAGCGCGCCGAATTCGGGAAAGGGTCGGTCAAGGGACTTGCAGCACCGGAGACGGCGAATAATGCCGCCTGCACCGGGTCTTTTGTACCGCTATTAACGCTCGGGATTCCGGGGTCGGGGACCACGGCCATTCTTCTGGGAGCGCTGATCGCTCTGAACGTCACCCCGGGGCCGCGCCTGATGGTGGACGAGCCGAACGTGTTCTGGTCGGTGATCATTTCCATGTATCTTGGCAATCTGATCCTGCTGATCCTGAATTTGCCGTTGATCCCTTACATTGCGAAGGTATTGACGATTCCGCGTAACTTTCTGATCCCGTTCATTTTGTTTTTTACACTGATGGGCGCTTATATCGGTCAAAACAACGCGACTGAGCTGTTACTGCTTGTGGGATTGGGTGTGGTTGCGACGATATTGAGACTGGCCGATTTTCCACTGCCGCCCCTGCTGATCGGGTTTATTCTCGGCCGGATGCTGGAGGATAATTTCGCCCGCTCTATGCAGCTTTATGACGGGCCGTCCTTTATCTGGGAGCGGCCTATGACTCTCGGGCTACTGATCCTGGCGGCGGCGCTACTTTTGCTGCCGAGATACCGGACACTGCGAAAGGGGGCGGGTAATGACCGTTCCGCATAATCTGTTGTGAAAAACGCAAGTGCCCGGCATAGAGGGCCTTTTGCACTTTTTTGATACACCACAGATGGGCCGTTGATTATAAGGCCCGCAGGATGCATACGGCCCATGGCCGGTAGTCACGGAATATACCATTGAGCCACCCTGATCCGACCGCATTCATTATAGGCGATTCCTCCAGGCCCGCATTCGGCGTATCGGGTGCAGAACGTCTTGTCCGGCAATTCGGAAAGCTTGGTATTGAAACCGCTGATACTGCGCAAAATGCCGATCTGCTATTTTACGGCAATTGCGCCTATGGTGTATCGGTTCTGTCCGCGCTGGTAAAAGCGGATGCCGGGACCGTGTTGCTTGACGATCGCGGGCGGCCTGTGGCGATGAAGGTTCTGTCCGGCGCGGCCGAGGCCGCGGCAGGACATATTGAAAACGGCCGGATGCCGGAAGGCGGTAAGGGGCAAAGCGGATTACATCTTGCCGGTTCCTACGATCATGCGCTGCGCAAAACCGCTGATCCGCTGGTTATGCCGATGGATGATATTGATGCTGTTGAACGGGCTTTGTTCAAGGCATCGTATAAGGGCGTGACGGACCTGGTGACAAAATTCGCCTGGCCTGCGCCTGCGCTTGTTGCGACACGCTGGAGCGCAAAACACGGTTTGACACCGAACCAGATTACGACAGTCGGCCTGGTGTTGGTGCTGGTGTCATTCTGGTGTTTCTGGGACGGGTATTTTCTGACCGGCCTTGCGCTGGGTTGGTTCATGACCTTTCTGGATACCGTGGATGGCAAGCTGGCCCGCGTGACACTGAACAGCTCTCCGTTCGGCAATATCTATGATCACGGAATTGATTTGATTCACCCGCCTTTCTGGTGGTGGGCGTGGATCGTGGGGTGTGCCGCGGCCGGGATGCCGCTGGAGGAAAGCGGGCTTGTTCTGGGCGTTATTCTTGCCGGATATGTGCTGCAACGTGTGGAGGAGGGCATTTTTCTTGCCGCTTTCGGTATGCATATTCATGTCTGGCAACGGTTTGACAGCCGATTCCGCCTGATCACGGCCCGGCGCAATCCGAATATGGTGATTCTGAGCGTTTTTGCTTTGATCGGCGCACCGCGTGAGGGGATCATTGCCGTGGCAATCTGGGTCGCCCTTTGCCTCGTCATACATCTTATCAGGTTGTTACAGGCCTATGCCGCCGCTCGTAAAACACCACTGACCAGCTGGCTGGCGGAGCGCTGATGAAAATAGCGGTCCTTCGCAATCCGTTCAGCACCGGAAACCTGAACCGCCCTGCGCCGTGCTATCCTGAAGGTGTATGTGTTGCGGAAACGGATGCACAAATAACAATAGCGGATGCTGTTCAGCGGATTGTGCATGAAAACCCTGACCTGTTGTTGATTGATGGCGGTGACGGTACAATCACAACAGCAATTTCAGCCCTGATTGCGCAAAATCAGGGCGTGCCGCCTTTGGGTTTTATCGCCCGCGGTAATACCAATCTGATTGCCCGCAAAACCGGTGGTACCGTCCGGCCCGATGATATACCGGACCTGACGGCACGACCGCAGGAGAGTCTGCAACATCATCTGCAGCAGATGCCGGTCCTTGACATTATGATTGGCGCAGGGAAAACGCGTCACGGATTTATTGTCGGCTGGGGCGCTTACACGCAAGCAACGAAAACGGCCATTGAGGAGCTGGGCACACGACATGATTTGCAGGTGGTTGCCGCGATTTTTGCGACATTACGCCGGACTTTGTTCGGGGCGGAAGCGCAGGCGTTACGGCGCGGGATCAACTGCCGCTTTGTCGCAGATGATCAGGAGCTTGCCCCCGATGAAAAACGCTTCATCGGTGTTGTGACCTGTTTCCAAGGGCGGCTTGCCGCCGGTGTTAAACCATTCCGGGACAGGGGAAACGGGCCATTACGCTGGTTGGATATCACGGCTCCGCCACGGTTTCCGCTGCTGTTTGCACCCTTTGTGCTGTCTGGTGTGCCGCTGCCATACCTGGAACGTTCCGGATACCGTTCTGCGCGGGCGCAACACCTGTCCGCGACTCTGTCGGATGATATGATTATTGATGGTGAAGTGATTTCCATTGCACCTGATACACGGGTAGAAATCACCGCACAGCGGACGATCAAGATTTTTCAAGCATGACCGATGGCGGATTGACATGACTGTAGCCCCTAATGAAACCAAAGCCGCCCGCCCGGACCGCCTGAAGCATCCGTTGCGCAAGCGTGTCAAGCGATTGGGTAAGAAATTCACCCGCCGGATTGCACGGCATCAGGCGAAGGTAAGCCTTGTTCCCAATACGCCCTTTCTGGACCCCGGCCTTTTCCCGCACCTGAAGGAATTCGAGGACCGCTGGGAAGAGATTGCCGCAGAAACCCGCGAGGTGCTGAAACACCGGGATAGCATTCCCGCCTTTCAGGAAATTTCACCGGATCAGTACCGCATTGCAACGGAAAAAAATTGGCGGACATTTATTCTTTTCGGCTTCGGCGAGCGGCTTGAGACGAATTGCAGCCAAATGCCGGTCACGACGGAGATTCTGGAGCGGGTGCCGAACCTACGGATTGCCTGGCTTTCTATTTTGGCTCCCGGATATCATATTCCGGCCCATACCGGTGTGACCAAGGGCCTGATCCGCAATCATCTCGGGCTTATCATCCCGCAGGAACGCGAGAAGTGCCGCATTCGTGTCGATGATCAGATCCGGCCCTGGAGTGAAGGAAAATTTCTGGTTCTCGATGATACCTACGAACATGAGGTCTGGAACGAAACCAATGAAGAACGCGTAGTTCTGCTGTTTGATTTTGACCGGCCTATGAAATGGTCGGGGCGTGTCCTCAACCGCTTTTTCCTGTGGGCCATCAAGTTTTCCGCGTTTTATCGTGATCCTCTTCGCAACAGCCGCAATGCCGAAAAACGGTTCGAGAATGCCATCCGCCAGGCGGATGCCACCCTTGAAAATATGAGTGATCCGTCCTGAGTACTGTGACGGACGTGTCGGATTTGTACGGTATTATCGGGGATGAACTTGATAAGCCCGTGCCGGACT
>CALFWP010000182.1 GCA_937927905.1 uncultured Neomegalonema sp. | reverse complement strand
GCTTACGCGGCAGACCACTCGTCAGTGCTACGCGCACCACCTCTGCTCGGAATTCCTCTGTCGGTCGTGGACCCATCTTTCATCTCCTTTGCAACACGATACGTGATCAAAGGAGCGGTACAATCCCGCGACAGGTCCAGTTCTTGCTTTCTGAGTATAGCGATTTTTCCATAACGATTGAGTCCTGCTTGACATGGACAGTCATCGCAAACCACGGCCCCTCGATCTCCAGGCCGCGTTTGGTTTGCAATGTCAGCGGGAAAAACTGATGCACACCGGGATCGAGTGTTTCCAGCATCTCACGACCGCGATCACTGATCACATGCAAACCGTTGTTAGTTGTGAAGACATCCGGCCAGGATTTGCGGGGACGGTCCATGACAATAATTTTCGGCATGTATTCCGCGTTATTCGGGCGGTCCCCCGAGCGCCAGGCGCTTAATTCCGCCATAGCGTTTTTGCGATTTTTACTGCCAAGGGGAAAGCGTTCTCTCCACTCATGCATTTCCCCGAGGATCATCACCTTGTGGATTTGCATATCGAAAACAAAAGTCATAGCCCTTCAACCTTTCCGCGTATGTACAGTTCCGGGGTGTATTGTAACACAGAAGTGCCTTACGGATGGGAACCTGCTGTGCTCTTGCCGGTGAGTATGGGGCGGATGCTCTTTTCCGCCAGTGAGAATTAGCGGAGCGGATCAGGTAAAATCAATGTGCCACTCATTGACGGCCAGATCGGAGAGCCACGCCTGGCGCGCTTCAATTGTCTCACGGTTCCATTCATCTACGTTGCAAATTCTTTTTGTGATAATCAGCGATGATGTTGCATAGACTTTTTTCTTATCCGAAAAAGAAGCGTTTTTCAGATCGCGATTTGCGTCAGCAGGAAGCAAAGTCATATTACCAAGCAAGGTCACGGAGTCCTCTACAGGATCGGGCGAAAACGCTGTTACCCATTCTTCTGACGGGTTAAGAGGCGCGATATGTTCCAGCGTTAAACTCGAGGGGCTTAATTGCAATTCCGGATTTGCCCGATTTTCAAGCCGGGCGAGAATATATCTCGGCTTTTTGGGTGATTGTGCTGTACGGAATTGTTTGGATTTGAAATCATGTCTGAATTCATCATCAGAAACATAAATTTCGCGAATGGCATTTTTTATACCGCTCAGATTGGTGATTTCTCCGGAAGATATTTTTTGCGCCAATCTGTTGTAAAAACGCTCCTGTTCATTTCCCGGTCTGGATCCGATGATGTTGTAGCGGATGGAAACTGTAGCGATATAACGGAGAATTTTTACAAAGCGTTCCGGCGAAAATGCATCATATGCTGCGAGTAAGACGCCGGTCGGCAGTGCAATATTGAACAGATTTAATACCTCTACGTATTTACGCGCGCCTGAATATCCGGTGCGGTTCCAGAATTCATCATTCTCACTTTGAAGTGCGGCGTATGTTTGTGCTGCACTCTCAAGCTTTCTCAAATAGTCATGGGCGGAATTCCGGTCGGATATGTTCTGTTTTATCCTTTTGAACAGACTGTTTTTGGGAGCAAGGGGATTACGGCTGTTCCACTCCGCGTGAATAAATCTGGTAAAATCATGTGATCCGAGTTGACCGGTTATTTCTCCCCAAGTCTCTTCAAGTTCAAGAATTTCATTGTCATGCAGATCGGCTCCGGTATCAATGATTGAAAAGATATAATTTTTCACAAGGTCCGGAACGGATAATTGAACCCCCCGGGCATTCAACGTTTCGAAAACCCTGTAGGCATTCAGGTCGCTGCCAACAGTGATTGTTGTAAAAAGCATTTTATCTATGTTGCTTTCAATAAATTTTGCAAGTTCTTCGCCGGTCTTTAATTCGTTTTTTTTCAGTTGCTCGGCAAAAAATTCGAGCGCTTTTACAAGCAGTTTTGATGAGCGGTTCAGGTTTCTTGACGAGGGTGATTCCAGCTTGGCCAAATACCGGCGGTAGAATGCTTCGTTGTTTCTGTTCAGTGTTAATTTCGGTGTTGTTGCCAAAGACACCGGATCGGTGAATCCGATAAATGTATTTTTAAGGGTTTCGAGGCGTGTTTTGTTATTTTCCGGCTCTTCATCTGCCTCGATCAATGCCTTTAGCTGATATAATGCCGCCAGGATGATAATGCTGATCGTCGTAAGACGCTGTTGGCCGTCGATTACGGCAAAGGTTCTCGCGTCATCATTTTGCAGGACCAGATAGCCGAGGTAGTGTTGCTCACTTTCTTCTGTTGAAACGAGATCCTGCCATAAATCCTCCCATTGTTCTTCGGACCAGGCATAATCGCGCTGAAATTTGGGGACCCAGTACTTCAAGCCATTCCCCATGATTTGGCGGAATGTCTGGTTTTTGGTATCAAAATTCAGGCTCATTGACAAAATTCCGGATCGTTTAGTGGGCGATAGCTGCTTTGCTGCCCGTTTTATAAATCCATATCAGTCTTGTCTGTATCACACAAAGCGTGTGTTATGTTCCGCCGTACGAGTCATTTTTGGTATTTTATATGCTTACGGCCCGGTGAAGCCGCTGACAGACGCGTATAAAATCACAGTGCGCGGCCTGTTCACAGGGTTCTCCCTGTCAGCTTGAAGCCTGTTCCCGGGTTTAGCAAGGCTCCGGCGCGGGTTTTATGCGTTTTTTCGCAGGCTGTTCAGCGCGGGGAGCGCTTGGCGAGGATGCGCTGTAAGGTGCGCCGGTGCATGTTCAGGCGGCGGGCGGTTTCACTGACATTACGGTCACACAACTCGAACACCCGCTGGATATGCTCCCACCGGATGCGGTCGGCGGACATCGGGTTTTCGGGGGGCGGCGGTTTGGCCTCTTTCGGGGCGCGCAGGGCGTTTTCTATATCGTCCGCATCGGCGGGTTTCGATAGGTAATCCACCGCGCCCGCCTTGACCGCCGCCACAGCCGAGGCAATCGCGCCATAGCCGGTCAGGACAATGATCTTTGTATCCGACCTCTTTGTGCGCAGGGCTTCGACAACATCCAGGCCGTTGCCGTCCTCCAGTCGCAGGTCAACAACTGCATAGGCAGGGGCAAACCCGTTGGCGGTGGCGGCAATGCCCTGTTCAACGCTTTCGGCAAGATGAACGGAGAACCCCCTACCTTCCATGGCGCGGGCAAGACGGTTGCGGAATGCTGCATCATCATCCACGATGAGCAAGCTGGGATCATCGCCGATTGGCATCAGGTCGGCTGTATTCATACCTGTCGGGTCCCGTTCAGTTCAGGAAACGCTTATGAATATGCAACGCGCGGCGCGTTCTTCAAGTCTTCTCTCTTTATCGATTGCGCCGGTTTTCGTCGTGCTGTGGAGTACCGGCTTTATCGGCGCAAAATTCGGGTTGCCCTACGCCGAACCTCTAACTTTTCTGTCAATCCGGTTTGCAGTGGTTATTGCGCTGATGACAGGCTGGGTGCTGATCAGCCGCGCCCGATGGCCGGATGCGCGGCAATGCCGGGATTTGCTGCTGGTCGGGGCATTGCTGCACGGGGTGTATCTGGGCGGCGTATTCATGGCGATTTGGCTGGGGTTGGAGGCGGGTATTGCCGCACTGATTGTGTGCATGCAACCGGTTTTGTCGGTTTCTCTGGCGCGGATGTTTCTGGGTGAACGGATGACACGCGTGCAATGGGCGGGCCTGTGGATCGGCCTGGCCGGTGCGATACTCGTTGTCTCCCGCAAAATAAGCGGCGATGCGGGTGATCTGTCGGGGTTGGGGCTTTGTGTTGCGGGCCTGTTCGGGATTTCGCTGGCGACGGTTTATCAGAAGAAACATTGCGCAGATGCCCCGATGCGCAGCGGGGCGGTCGTCCAATATATCGGGGCGTCTTTTTTGATCGTGCCGTTGGCATTTTTGCTGGAAACGCGTGAAGTTGTCTGGAGCGGGGACTTTATTTTTGCGCTCGGATGGCTGGTGATTGTTTTGTCGATCGGCGCTGTCGGCCTGCTGATGACCCTGATCCGGCGGGGTGAGGCCTCCAAAACCGCCAGCCTCTTCTTTCTGGTTCCGCCCTGTACCGCATTGATGTCATGGGTTTTATTCAAAGAGACTTTGGGCGCGGTCGCGATTTCGGGTGTGATTCTGACCGCTGTTGGTGTTGCGATGGTAATGCGCGGCGGCAACCTTAAAGCGGAATAAATGCCGTGTGGGTGTTTTATGTGCCTGCGGGTGTGCTGACATGTCCGCGCTCTGTCATTGACGCTGCTGTGGCGTAGCGGTATCTCTCGCGGGAAAAACATGAGCAGGGATTCCGTCAATGGACGCTTTTCTACTGGAATATTTGCCGATTCTGATTTTTCTCGGGATTGCAATCGCTTTGGGGCTGGTGTTCATCCTCGCGGCGGCGATTGCGGCACCGTCCAATCCGGATGCGGAGAAAGTTTCCGCCTATGAGTGCGGATTCAATGCCTTCGATGATGCGCGCATGAAGTTTGATGTGCGGTTTTACCTCGTCGCCATCCTGTTCATAATCTTTGATCTTGAAGCCGCATTCCTGTTCCCGTGGGCCGCTTCCTTCGGTCAGATCGGGATGTTCGGGTTCTGGTCGATGATGGTTTTCCTGGGCGTTCTGACCATCGGTTTCATCTATGAATGGCGCAAGGGTGCGCTGGATTGGGAATGACATGACCGATTCCAACCTGATCCTGTCTCCGGCCGGTGCCACGGTTGCCGGACCTGATAAAGAGGTCATGACGACGGCGATTTCCGCGGAACTGGCGGATAAGGGCTATATCCTGACCAGTGCCGAGGACCTTGTGAACTGGGGCCGTACCGGATCGCTGATGTGGATGACCTTCGGTCTGGCCTGTTGCGCAGTGGAGATGATGCATACCTCCATGCCGCGCTATGATGTGGAGCGCTTCGGTTTTGCCCCGCGCGCCAGTCCGCGCCAGTCCGATGTTATGATTGTGGCCGGTACTCTGACCAACAAAATGGCCCCCGCTTTGCGCAAGGTCTATGACCAGATGCCGGAGCCGCGCTATGTGATCTCGATGGGATCCTGCGCCAATGGCGGCGGGTATTATCACTATTCCTATTCGGTCGTGCGCGGCTGCGACCGGATTGTACCGGTGGATATTTACGTGCCCGGCTGTCCGCCCACCGCCGAGGCGCTGCTTTACGGCATCCTACAGCTGCAACGGAAAATCCGGCGCGTGGGGACGATTCAACGATGATGATTGATGTTGAAGCCCTCGACGATCACGGCGATGCTATTGCTTCCGTTCTGGAAGACGCGGTGCTGCGCTATGAGGTAACCGATGGCGAGCTGACCCTTCATGTGCCCCATGACCGGATCGGACAGGTGCTCAAGCACCTGCGGGATGAGGGCACCTGTCAGTATAAGTCTCTTATCGACATTACGGCGGTGGATTACCCCGGGCGCGAGCGGCGCTTTGACGTGGTGTATCACCTGCTTTCAATGCGCCAGAACCAGCGCATCCGGGTCAAAACCGCCCTGCGCGAGGGCGAGATTGCCCTTTCGGTGATGGATGTTTTTCCCTGTGCCGACTGGTACGAGCGCGAGACGTTCGATATGTACGGTATTTTGTTCTCCGGTCATCCGGATATGCGCCGTATTCTTACCGATTACGGGTTTCGCGGCTATCCGCTGCGCAAGGATTTTCCGGTCACAGGCTATGTCGAGCTGCGCTATGACGAGGAGGTCAAGCGCGTTGTTTATGAGCCGGTGAAGCTGGTGCAGGAAATGCGCTCGTTTGACTTTATGTCTCCGTGGGAGGGGGCGGAATATATCCTGCCGGGCGATGAAAAGGCGGATGAGAAAGAGGGTGCATCATGAATGAAGTGACCCCGATTGTCCCGGTCAAGGACGGAGAAACTTCGATCCGGAATTTCAACATCAATTTCGGGCCTCAGCATCCGGCGGCCCATGGTGTTTTGCGCCTTGTGCTGGAGCTGGACGGTGAGATTGTGGACCGTGTGGACCCGCATATCGGCCTCTTGCATCGCGGTACCGAAAAGCTGATCGAACAAAAGACCTATCTTCAGGCGCTGCCCTATTTCGACCGGCTTGATTACGTCGCCCCGATGAATCAGGAACACGCCTATTGCCTTGCCATCGAGAAGATGTTGGGCGTGACCGTGCCCTACCGTGCCTCGGTGATCCGTGTGCTTTATTCCGAGATCGGGCGTATTCTCTCGCATCTGCTGAATGTGACGACACAGGCGATGGATGTCGGCGCGCTGACCCCGCCGCTCTGGGGTTTTGAAGAGCGCGAAAAGCTGATGATCTTTTACGAGCGGGCCTGCGGTGCGCGGCTGCACGCGGCGTATTTCCGGCCCGGCGGTGTGCATCAGGACCTGCCGAAAGCGCTGCTCGATGATATCTGGCAATGGACAGAAGAGTTTCCGGCGGTTCTGGATGATCTGGAAACATTGCTGACTGAAAACCGGATCTTCAAACAACGCAATGTCGATATCGGTGTTGTGTCGCTGGATGAATGCGAAAAGCTCGGGTTTTCCGGTGTGATGGTGCGCGGGTCCGGCGGGGCGTGGGATTTGCGGCGTGCGCAACCCTATGAAAATTACAGCGATTATGACTTTCAGATACCGGTGGGTAAGAACGGTGATTGCTATGACCGGTACCTGATCCGGATGCTGGAAATGCGCGAATCCGTGCGGATCATGCGCCAATGTCTTGAAAAACTGGATACCCTCATCGGCGAGCCGGTCACCAGCCTGGACGGTAAGGTCACCCCGCCGAAACGCGGTGAGATGAAAGGGTCGATGGAGGCGTTGATCCATCACTTCAAGCTCTATACCGAAGGCTTCAAGGTGCCTGCGGGCGAGACATATGTCTGTGTCGAGGCCCCAAAGGGCGAGTTCGGCGTGTATATGATCAGCGATGGCTCCAATAAGCCCTATAAGCTGAAAATCCGGGCACCCGGCTTTCCGCACCTGGCAGCGATGGATTTCATGTGCCGGGGGCATATGCTGGCTGATGTGAGTGCGATACTCGGCTCGCTCGATATTGTTTTCGGAGAAATTGACCGGTGAGCGGCCGATAATGCGCCGGATCCGAAGAGGACTATAATACAATGAGCACACGACGCCTTGCTCCTGACGCGGTTCAGCCTTCGGGTTTTGAATTCACAGCCGGGAATGCGGCCTGGGCCGCCACGCAGATCGCTAAATTTCCCGAAGGACGGCAGGCATCGGCGATTATCCCGCTGCTCTGGCGGGCGCAGTCCCAGGAGGGCTGGTTGACCCGCGCCGCGATTGAGGGCGTCGCCGATATGCTCGAC
>CALFWP010000181.1 GCA_937927905.1 uncultured Neomegalonema sp. | reverse complement strand
GTTGTTGAGTTCGAACGTGATGGTGATGTTGTTTCCTATACCGGCATAGGTGATGTGTTCGGGCTCCACATGACCTCTCCCCGGGCAACAGGCTTGGATATCGAAGCTGAACTGTCCATTCACGGCAAAAATTTTGCCGTGAATGGCACTTATGCTGGCAGTCTCTTTTCGAATGATATTGAAAATTTAGATGTAAGTTATGATTATACCCTTGATGACGTGAAATACGACTTCAGAGTTGTGTCTGAAGGGGAGGGCCAGCACATTGAAGGAGTCGGCCTTGCATCAGCTATTTTCGCACGCGGCTTAGTGGGAGAGGGACGTATAGAAGGTACAACCGGCGGGCGGGATATGTCGTTTGACCTTGTCAGGCCCTTGCCGGTCAATGTTTCCATGGGAAAACTGGTTACGGATACGGTCATGCCTATTGACGCATCGCCTGACCCTCAGGATATCGGTTTCATGATTGGCATGGAAGATATACAGCTGGATGATTTTTTATGGAGTGTTCTGGATCCGAAAAAAGAACTCCTGCGCGAGCTGAACCGGTTTGAAATTGATATTGACATGACGGCCATTCTGACAGCTGCACTGTCTGACCCTGAAGCCATTGCCGAAGCTGAGGAAACAGGCGTTCCGCCTTTCATCCCGTTGGGTGCTAAAGTCAACAGTATTGCCTTTGACGGCCTTGGACTGGCACTGGATGCCGAAGGTGAGGTATCAATGAACGGGGTACAGCCGGAGGGGGATGCATATATCACCCTGAAGGGCCTGTCAGAGTTCGTCGAGAGTGCTTTAAAAGCCGGATTGCTCGGTCAACAGCAAGTGATCCTTGTGCAGGGCATGGCCGGTCAGCTCGGTAAAGAGGGCGAGGATGGCGAGCTGATTTTTGATATCAAAACCGATGCAGGGATGATCAACATCAATGATGCGCCGATCTTTCCGATCCCGGGAGCTGTGGAATAAACACACTAGCGGCTGGTTTAACCTGTAACAGATGAGCGGATTTGGATGAGCGGATTTTCCGTTGAGGGGCGTATTGCATGTGTGACCGGTGCGTCGGGCGGTCTGGGCCGTGCGGTGGCCTCGGCACTGGCAGAACGCGGTGCACAGGTGGTGGGTGTTGCCCGACGCCGTGAAGAACTGGACGCGTGGGCCGCTGAAACGGATGGTGAAACCGCTGTGCTGGCTGCGGATTTGTCCGATCCGAAAGGTGCTGCGGCACTGGCGGCGGAGATTGCACGGCCCTTCGGCGCGCCGGATATACTGGTCAATGCCGCCGGAATTAATACACGTCAAACAGCTGATGAGGTCACACTTGACGGCTGGCAGATCACGCTCGATTTGAACCTCGCTGTACCGTTTTTTTTGGCTCAGGCGATGGTCCCTGCAATGAAAGCCAAAAGCTGGGGGCGTATTCTGAATTTTGCCTCGCTCCAGACCACGCGCGCCTTTCCGGGCGGGCTGGCTTATGGAGCCTCGAAAGGCGGGATCGGGCAACTGACCCGTGCGATGGCGGAGGCCTGGTCCAAAGACGGCATTACCGCCAATGCGCTGGGACCGGGATTTTTTCCGACCGAGTTGACCGCACCGGTCTTTTCCGATGAAGAACGTGCCGCTCGCAATGCCGCGCAAACCTGTGTCGGGCGTAATGGTACCATGGCCGATATTGTCGGCCCTGCGGTATTTTTCTGCTCCCCGGCTTCGGATTATGTGACCGGACAGGTGCTGATGGTCGATGGCGGATTTACGGCGCGGTAACACTTCAGAGGGCGGGGAATGCGCGTCCGGCCTCTTCCCTATTGCATCGCAGCATGTTAAGCGCCGCGCGAACATAATTTAGTGCGCCTTTCGCGCATGATCCGTTTTATATCAGGAGCTGTCCCATGGCGGTAGAACGTACGCTTTCCATCATTAAACCCGATGCGACCGAAAAAAATGTGACCGGTGCGATTATCAAAAAATTCGAGGATGCCGGTCTGCGCGTCGTGGCGCAAAAGCGCCTACATATGTCCAAGGATATGGCCGGTAAATTCTACGAGGTCCATGCCGAGCGTCCGTTCTATGATGAGCTGACGACGTTCATGTCCCGTTCGCCGGTATCGGTTCAGGTGCTGGAAGCCGAAAACGCCGTGGCTCTGCACCGCGATGTGATGGGTGCCACCAACCCTGCGGATGCCGCTGCCGGTACCGTGCGTGCGGAATTTGCGGATTCGGTCGGTGAAAACTCCGTTCACGGCTCCGACAGCCTTGAAAATGCGAAGATCGAAATTGACTTTTTCTTCAAGCCTGAAGAAATCGTCGGTTAAATCCGCAGTGTGCGGCGCGGCCAGTGCCGCCTTACGGCAAATGGCGCTTTCAGGCAAAATGGTCCTGAAAGCGCTTTTTTGTTGGTTAATTCTTAAATCCGTAAATGTCACACATTTGCTTGAGCGCCTTGCAATTGTACCACGAAAACCGGATAGGCTTTAGAATAGGAAAAGTTCAGGGATGACAAAGATGACCCGCTTTTTGAAACGCCTTCTGGCGGCCTCGACCGTGGCGCTGTTTTCGGCAACAGGTGCCCAGGCCGCAATCTGGACCGCTGAGAATGAATGGAATGATGCCTATGAAGAGGGCTTCCCCGAATGGGTGCGGACCGGTTTCGGCAAGGATGCGTTTCATAAGCCTGAGGACAAGGCGCTGTTCGGGTTGGCACTCGATTGTGCGGATGTGATTTATGCGATGCGCATCATCTATGCGTATAAGCACAAATTACCTTTTAAAATCAATGATCCGCGCAACGGGCGCATTCTCTCCAATGAATTTACCAAGTGGGACGGCTTCCGCGAAAAGCGCCGCCATGAAAATGATGACGGCAGCTGGTCCACCTATGAGGGGCCGGAATATACTGAAATCGATAAATTGCGCGCCTTTATCAATTTTGTCGGGGACATCACCTCGACGATTAATCTGGCGCAGGATACCTATCCGGTCGCGCTCGAGGATGTGCGCCCGGGGGACATGTTTCTGCTGCCGCGCAATCACGCCTATATCGTCAAGGATATCGACCCCAGCGGTGCTATGACGACACTATCCCATTCCTCGCCTCGCGCCTGGCGTATTATGGCGGAAATCAATGATTTTCCGGCGGAAGTGCCGGAAGATAAGCGCAAACGCGACGGATACCGGCGCTTTAAGCCTCATGATTATCTGAAGAAAAATGCCATGAGTGTTCCCGGTGCTTCGGCGGAACAATGGAAGGTCGCGGCCTCACTCGGCGGCGACAGGGAAGCCTTCAAACTGGCCACACAGACCGCGTTGGCAAAGATTAAAGAGCCTTTGGATGCCAAAGCCGAGCGCCTGTTTACCGCGCTGTGCGATTATACAGTGCAGCGTGTAGATATTGTGAATGAAAGCCTCAGCTATCTGAATACAATAGAGGTCAATAATGGGCGTCAGTGCATGACATTCGGCGAATATGCCCAGCATTCGACGCCCGGGCGTGATAAAAAGCTGACCGGTCAGTTCAAGCTGTTGCGCTCGCTGATGCAGGACCCCGAATGGGAGCAAGAATATTTCGGCCTGAAGCCTGTGATTGAAGCGCTGTTTGATCCGGAGGATGCCGTGTCGGAGGAGGAAATCGGTACCTACTGTGCGGTGCCGTTCGATATCCGCGGCGGGCGTCAGATGACCCTGCGCGAAATCTGGCGCGGGATCGAGAACGGACGGCTTGTGGCCGATCCCCATGCGCCGCTGGACAGCCGTTGGGGGATTTCCAGAGAACCCTGGCTGCCAAAATGCGAAAGCGCTCTGCGCAGCTGAATGACGCGTGTGTCAGAAAACCCCGTGATCTCGCACAGAATACCTGTCTCTCATCCGGAGTTTTTTACAGGTAAAACTCTACGTAGAAAAGGCCGCTGCTATGTGCAGCGGCCCGGACTTGAGAGTTGATTGAGCCGTGCGGATTATTACTGCGGCAAAGGGGCCAGCATTGCCGACAATGCATCGGCTTGATCCTGAGGCAAAAGCGGCAGTTCTTCACGGATCGAGTAACCGCCGTGAATTTTTCCGTTCTGGCGGTACATCCAGTCTGAAATTGATTCGCGGGAGAACCGGTAACGCGATCCGAATGCCTGTTGTACAAATCTCGGCTCGTTACTGAGCACACAATCAAAGACCTGAGCATCCTCACTGACACACCCGGTCATCCAAAGGTGTTCCATGCCGTTTTCATGGGGGATACCGATCTTAATACTGATGGCATCAAGGCCGGTTTTATCATTGGAAACCCGCCTCCAGAAAGCGTCAAAGGTTGCGCGTGCTGCCAGCATTGACGGTGTAAGGCGGCTGTCAGGTTTTACTTCGGCTGTGCCTCTGGCTTGTTCACTTGAAATGCCCGCTTCGGCCTCGCGATCACTGAAGACCCAGGCGATGGACATACCTCCGGCCATCACGACCACACCTGCACTGATTATATGCGTCAGCTTCATTACTGCCTCCGTCTCTTTACCGGAAGTACAGCAATAACAGTGCTGTGGTAACAAACAGCTAAAATGCACAAAGTTATTTTTTCGGAGGCGGTTGCATCCTGGTAAATACCAGCTCTTTTTCCGTGGATGACACCCCGTCAAACGTGTATCCATCAGCATCGAACGCCTTTAGGTCGTCCGCTCTTTCGATCCGGTTTTGGACAATCCACCGGGCCATCAAGCCGCGGGCAAACTTCGCATAATACATCAGCGCCCGGGCTTCGCCGTCTTTGATGTTGAGAAATTTTGCCGAAATTACAGGGCGGCCAAGTGCTTTTTTGTCTACGGCTTTGAAGTATTCGTTCGAAGCAAGATTAACAATTGTTTTATCCCCATGGCCCTCAAGGTCGCTGTTCAGTGTATCGGATAGCGTCCGGCCCCAGAAATCATAAAGCGATTTTCCGCGTTTCGTTTCCAGCTTTGTGCCCATTTCGAGGCGATAGGCCTGGATTTCGTCCAGCGGGCGCAGAACGCCGTATAAACCTGAGAGAATACGTACATGATCTTGCGCGTATTCCAGGTCTTGATCCGTAAAGGTTTTCGCGTCAAAGCCCCAATAGACATCACCGTCGAATGTCAACCCCGCCGGTTTTGCCGAATTGCTATGCCCCTCCAGATTAAATGCTTTAAAGCGATCAGCATTCAGTTCCGCAAGAGAGTCGCTGATATGCATCAGACGCTTCAGATCCGCAGGCGTTTGCTTTTTGGCAACCTTCGCCAGTTCAAGCGTGTCTCCGGTCAGACGCGGCTGTGTCGGTTCCAGCGCCATGTCCGGGGCATCAAAATTCAGCTTTTTGGCCGGGGAAAGCAGGGTGAGCATAATGGTCCTCCGTCCCTCATCACGTCGGCGGACAGGATGCCGCGCCAGTACGCTTGGGTAAAATCCTACTTATGTGTCCGGTGCTGTAAGTCAATTATCATCAGACGCTACAGCAGTGCCGTATTCAGGGGGGGCGGCGGTCTTACGTGCCCGCACGCTCTTTTTTACGTTTTTTCATCCGGCCAGTAATCATTGAGCGTTTGACCGGTCCAAGATAATCTATGAAAAGTTTACCATCGAGGTGATCTATTTCATGCTGCACACATGTCGCCAGCAGGCCGTCACAATCAAGTTCTTGTGGTATGCCATTTTCGTCAAGATAACTGACCTTCACGCGCTCGGGCCGTTTTACATCCGCAAACTCTTCCGGAATAGACAAGCACCCTTCTTCATAAGTGCTCAATTCCTCTGACGCCCATGTAATTTCAGGATTGGCCATAAGGTATGGTTCCGGTTCGCCGTCTTCGTCTTTAACAATATCCATGACCAGAACGCGTTTCATAACGCCGATTTGTGACGCGGCCAGTCCGATGCCGGGCGCATCATACATCGTTTCCAGCATATCCTGCATCAGAATACGGGTTTCATCGTCAACTTGCGTGACCGGTTCGCACTTCTTTTTGAGGCGCGGATCAGGATGCAGGAGAATCTTTCGTAAAGCCATAGAATGCAGTTACGCGCCGCTGCTGACGGAATCAAGATGAATACCCTGAAAAAGCTTTTCATAAACCTATGGCTCTACCATCGGATGACTTCGGGTAAGGAGATTCATGCCGTTTTTTCTTGAAGCGTGACTTCATGCCGTAAATACAGGACTCTGATATAGCATGATTAACCGCGCTGAGGTTGAGAGCGATGGAAAATGAACGGTTCGGGAAACCTTTTACGCAGCAGGAACCCGTTCCCGAAGAGGGTATAGCGGCAGCGGTTGAGATTCTGCGCAGTGGCAGGTTGCACCGGTACAACACAGTGGCCGGAGAAACATCGGTCGTCTCTTTACTGGAACAGGAATATGCCGCCTATCAGGGGGTAAAATATTGCCTGGCCACCACATCAGGCGGACAGGCGATGCAGATTGCTTTGCGTGCGGCCGGTGTAAAACCGGGAACAAAAGTACTCGCCAATGCCTATACACTGGCACCGGTGCCTGGTGCGATCTATGCCGCCGGCGGTGAACCTGTGCTGGTGGAAATTGACGAAGATTGGCACACAGACATTTCAGACCTGTGCATGAAGGCAGAGGCGAGCGGTGCGCGCTATTTCATGCTCTCTCATATGAGGGGACATATCGCCGATATGGATGCAATCTGTGCGGTGTGTGATGAATTCGGCATTACGCTAATCGAGGATTGCGCGCATACCATGGGTGCACGGTGGAAAGGCATACGCTCAGGCAATTTCGGCAGGGTCGCCTGTTTCTCAACACAGACCTATAAACATCTGAATTCTGGAGAGGGCGGGTTTCTGACGACCAATGACGCGGAGCTGGCGGCGCGTGCAGTGGTCGGGTCGGGATCATATATGCTTTACGGTTCTCACGGGGCTATACCGGATGAAGATGTTTTTCAGCGTGTGCGACTGAACAGTCCCAACTGTTCCGCGCGGATGGATATGGTACGGGCGGCGATCCTGCGTGCGCAATTGCCTATGCTGGAAAACAATATCGCACGCTGGAACGAGCGTTACCGAGCGCTCAGCAGAGGGTTGATGGAAATACGCGGACTGCGTGTGCCCTGGCGCACCGCTGATGAAGCGTATGTCGGGTCATCCTTCCAGTTTCAGGCTATAGGGCTGGCAGGGCGTGTTCCGGCGCTGGTTGCGGCTTGTGCAGAGCGCGGGGTGGATATTAAATGGTTCGGGGACGATACCCCGCATGCTTTCACAAGCCGCTATGATTCCTGGGAATACCTCGGCTATCTGCCCAATTTGCCGGAGACAAAGCGTGTGCTTTCGACGACCTGCGATATCCGTGTGCCGCTGACGTTTTCGGTAGAGGATTGCGCTCAGATCGCTAAGATTATCGCGCAAGAGGCCGTTCGCCTGATGGAAAACAAGGCGGTAGAATGAGCGCGGACCCGAACTTCGGTCGCACAATCCAGTTGTTTCTGGTAGACGGAAAACCCAGCGGTTTGCGGAAAGTGACCATACACGGTTGGACCGGAATTGTATTTGTAAGCGGTGCATCCGCATTCGGTAAGCTGACAAACCGCGATGAGGTTGACCGCACAGGCGTATATATATTGTCCGGACCCGATCCTGAAGAAACAGGCGGCACGAGAGTTTATATCGGCTCCGGAAACTCTGTGTCTGCCCGTATCGCTCAAAGCGTCCTGAAGCGGGACTTTTGGGAAACTGCGATAACAGTTACGACCAGCGATGATGATTTATCGAAAGGACATGCCGAATATCTTGAAGCGCGCCTTATAGAATTGGCGATAGAAGCAGGCCGTGTTTCTTTGGATAATGCGACAAATCCAGGCGCTGAGCGTCGCCGGTTACCGGAGGCGGATCAGGCGAATATAGAGCAGTTTCTTGCCAATTTAAAAATTGTGCTGCCGGTTATTGGACTTGAGATGCTGAAACCGCAACCTGCCGCGATTAGCGAAAAATCAAAAACGGTTGAGGAGCGGATTTTAAATAAGACTACTTTTGAAATCCGTCACAAAAGCGCTGTCCGTGCCTATGCAGTGGAAGAGGATGGAGAATTTGTCGTTCTGGAAGGATCCGAAGCCCTAAAGGACACCGGATATGTACAGCAAAGCTATAGCGGTCTGAAAGACAGGCTGATTGAGGGTGGAATACTGACAAATCAGGATAACGGAAAGTTCCGTTTCGAGCGTCCTTATGCATTCAACAGCCCTTCCGCTGCATCTGCCGTTGTTCTGGACCGGAACAGTAACGGGCGTATTGAATGGAAAGTGAAAAACTCTAAACAAACGTACCATGAATGGCAGCATATCCGAATCGGGAGGAAGGAAGAGGCGGAGTGAAGCGGGTTTTGTTTATGTGCCTCGGTAATATCTGCCGCTCACCGACGGCGGAAGGTGTCTTCCGTGCGATGATCTCCGAAGCGGACCGGATAGAGACGGATTCTGCCGGAACCGGTGCGTATCATACCGGCAATCCGCCTGACCCGCGCGCTGTAGCAGAGGCGGCAGCACGGGGAATTGATATTTCGGACTTGCGCGCGCGGCAGGTGGAGGTAGCGGATTTTGACTGCTTTGATCTGATTGTTGCCATGGACCGCGCGAACCTGCGCGCGCTTAGGGCCATGGCGCCTCGCGGATGCCGTGGTGAGATCAGAATGATGGTGGACGGGGCGGAGGTGCCTGACCCCTACTACAGCGGCGGTTTCGGGGCCGTCTTTGATATGCTGGAGCAGGCTTCTGCGTCTTTGTTGCAGGAAATGCGACGGATGTGATCCACGCATGCCACGAAAAAGCCCCGCGCAAGGGCGGGGCGTTTGGTGATTTGATTGTTTAACAGAGTGCCCGTTATCAGCCGAGGGATTTGATCAGACCGTCAATTTCATTCAATTCCCGCTCGGCTTCGGATTTTTGCGAACCTTCAGAAGCTTCGACCTTTGCAACCGCTGCCTCGCGCACGCTGTCAAACATCTCGCGGGTCGCCTCGGCGCGGGTGGCGGCGTATTCGGCGAGGATAGAGACGCCTTCCGAATTCACCTCGGCAAAACCACCTGCAACGAGGTATTCGGTACGGTCGCTGCCGGATTCGATGGTCACCACACCGGGGCGCAAGGAGGTTGCGACCGGCACGTGCCCGGGCATGGCGGCAAAGTCCCCGTCACTGCCCGGCAGACCGACCGAGTCGGCCTGCATCGAGGCAAGCATTTTTTCCGGCGAAACCAGATCGACCTGCATTGCCATGGCTTAAGCTGCCGCTGCGAGTTTACCGGCCTTTTCGATGGCCGAGTCGATATCGCCGACCATGTAGAAGGCGGCTTCTGGCAGGTGATCAAACTCACCGGCTGCGAGGCGTTTAAAGCCATCGATGGTTTTTTCAAGCGGCACTTGAATACCCGGTGATCCGGTAAAGACCTCGGCCACGTCAAACGGCTGACTGAGAAAACGTTGAATTTTACGGGCGCGGGCCACGGTTAGCTTATCCTCTTCGGACAGCTCGTCCATGCCGAGAATGGCGATAATATCCTGCAAGGATTTGTATTTTTGCAGGATGCCCTGAATATCACGGGCAACAGAGTAATGCTCTTCACCCACAACGGCAGGATCGAGAATACGCGAAGTGGAATCGAGGGGGTCCACAGCCGGATAAATGCCCAGCTCGGAAATCGCACGTGAGAGAACCGTCGTGGCATCAAGGTGCGCAAAGGTGGTGGCCGGTGCCGGATCGGTCAAATCGTCGGCGGGGACATAGACCGCCTGCACGGATGTAATCGAACCGTTTTTCGTGGTCGTAATCCGCTCCTGCATGGCACCCATATCGGTGGCCAGTGTCGGCTGATACCCCACAGCAGAAGGAATACGGCCCAGAAGCGCGGACACTTCAGAACCCGCCTGCGAGAAGCGGAAGATGTTGTCGACGAAGAACAGAACATCGGAACCGGACGCATCACGGAAATCTTCCGCAACAGTCAGTCCGGTCAGGGCAACACGGGCACGGGCACCCGGAGGCTCGTTCATTTGTCCGTATACCAGCGCCACTTTGGATTCTGTCAGGTTATCAGGCTTGATAACGCCGGATTCGATCATTTCGTGGTAAAGATCATTACCCTCACGGGTCCGCTCGCCCACACCGGCGAAGACCGAGTACCCGCCGTGGTTTTTAGCGACGTTGTTAATCAGCTCCATAATCAGAACGGTCTTACCCACGCCGGCACCGCCGAACAGACCGATTTTACCGCCCTTTGAGTACGGGGCGAGCAGGTCCACGACTTTAATACCGGTGACGAGAATTTCGCCTTCGGTAGACTGTTCAATGAATTCCGGTGCATCGCGGTGGATCGGCAGCGTTTTATTCGCTTTGATCTCACCTTTTTCGTCAATCGGCGCGCCGGTCACGTTCATGATGCGGCCCAGCGTTGCTTCGCCGACGGGGACCGAAATCGGCTCGCCCAGATCGCTGACGGACTGGCCGCGCACAAGTCCTTCGGTCGCGTCCATTGCGATGGTACGAACCGTGTTTTCGCCCAAGTGTTGCGCCACTTCGAGAACAACGCGGTTGCCGTTGTTATCTGTTTCAAGCGCGTTCATGATCGCTGGAAGTGCGCCGTCGAACGATACGTCGACAACGGCTCCGATGACCTGACTGATTTTTCCGACGCCTGCGTCGCTCATGGTGTATTCCCCAGTTTACTGGCACCGTCCATGCGGACGGACGTTGAATTAGAGGGCCTCGGCGCCCGAAATGATTTCGATCAGCTCGCTGGTAATTGCGGCTTGACGCGAACGGTTATATTGAATGGACAGTTTATCGACCATCTCGCCGGCATTACGCGTGGCATTATCCATGGCCGACATGCGCGCTCCCTGTTCGGAGGCGGCGTTTTCCAGTAAAGCGCGGAAAATCTGTGTCGTGACATTCTTTGGCAGAAGGTCGGAGAGCAGAGCATTTTCATCCGGCTCGTATTCGTATTGTGAGGCCGCAGCCGCTTCTCCTTCAACCTCCGGAATGGAGGCCGGAACCAGTTGCAGAGCCGTCGGAACCTGTGAAATCACAGATTGGAACTCGGCATAGAACAGAGTTACAACATCATATTCGGAGGCATCAAAAGATTTAAGTACCACATCAGCGACCTTTTCGGCCTCTGTGTAAGTGATGCGCTTAACACCCTCAAAGATAATCGGATCGATGAACAGATCCTCATAGTCGCGCTTGAGCTGTTCCCGTCCCTTTTTGCCGACGCAAAGGATAGTAATTTTTTTACCTTCGCCCTGAAGTCTGGCGATGTGCTCTTTGGCCAGTTTGACGATAGAAGAGTTGAATCCGCCGCACAGACCGCGCTCGGAAGTGCAGACAACCATCAGATTGCGTTCGGACGACCCGGTGCCCTTCAGCAGGGCAGGGGCATCTTCGCGGTCCTTAGCGCTAGCTGCGATGTTCGACAGTACGCCGGTCATACGCTCGGCATAAGGGCGGGCGGCTTCTGCAGATTCCTGCGCACGGCGAAGTTTCGCCGCAGCAACCATCTGCATCGCCTTGGTAATCTTGCGGGTCGATTTGACCGACTCGATCCGGTTTTTCAGGTCCTTGAGGCTCGGCATCCGCCGCTACTCCAATTTTCTATGATCAGGCTGCGGCGTCAAACGTTTTAGCGAAAGATTCGATTGCGGATTTCACACTGTCTTCCGCATCTCCGGCAATCTTCGGGTCTTCGTTGCCGATCATGTCGAGGACATCTTTGGCAGCACCGCGCATATGGCTCAACAAACCTTTTTCGAAGGCACCGACAGAGGACACCGGCAGGTCATCAAGATATCCGTTGGTTCCCGCATAGAGAACAACAACCTGTTCCGCGTTGGTGAGCGGCGAATATTGCGGTTGTTTCAAAAGCTCAGTAAGGCGCGCCCCGCGGTTGAGCAGCTTTTGTGTCGCCGGATCAAGATCGGAACCGAACTGGGCGAAGGCCGCCATTTCTCGGTACTGAGCAAGTTCCAGTTTGATGGAACCGGCAACGGATTTCATCGACTTGGTTTGTGCGGATGATCCCACACGGGACACTGACAGACCGACATTCACAGCAGGACGGATACCCTGATAGAACAGCTCGGTTTCAAGGAAGATTTGACCGTCGGTGATGGAGATCACATTGGTCGGAATAAACGCGGACACGTCACCGGCCTGGGTCTCAATTATCGGAAGTGCAGTCATGGAACCCGCACCGAAGGCGTCATCCATCTTAGCTGAACGCTCCAGCAGACGTGAGTGAAGATAGAACACGTCACCAGGATAAGCTTCACGCCCCGGCGGACGGCGCAGAAGCAGGGACATCTGACGATAGCCGACAGCCTGTTTAGACAGATCATCATAGATAATCAGGGCATGCATTCCGTTGTCGCGGAAGTATTCCGCCATGGCGCATGCGGAATAGGGCGCTAGAAATTGCATCGGTGCAGGGTCCGAAGCAGTGGCGGCAACAACGATGGAGTATTCCATCGCGCCTTCTTCTTCGAGTTTTTTCACCAGTTGCGCAACGGTCGAGCGCTTTTGGCCGACAGCGACATAGACACAATAGAGCTTTTTGCTCTCGTCATCACCGGCAGCTTCGTTGTAGGACTTCTGGTTCAGCATGGCATCAAGCGCCACGGCCGTTTTTCCGGTCTGACGGTCGCCGATGATCAGTTCACGTTGGCCGCGTCCGACAGGGATGAGAGCGTCAATGGCTTTCAGGCCCGTGGCCATCGGTTCATGAACCGATTTGCGGGGAATAATGCCAGGTGCTTTTACCTCTGCGCGGATACGCTGGGATGCATTAATCGGACCTTTGCCGTCAATCGGATTGCCGAGACCATCTACGACACGTCCCAAGAGTTCCTTGCCCGCAGGGACATCAACGATGTCACCGGTTCTCTTGACCGTATCACCCTCTTTGATATCGCGGTCAGATCCGAAGATAACGACACCGACATTGTCGGTTTCAAGGTTCAGCGCCATACCGCGGATTCCGCCAGGGAATTCAACCATTTCACCGGCCTGAACATTGTCAAGGCCGTATACACGGGCGATGCCGTCGCCGACGCTGAGAACGCGGCCGATTTCGGAGACTTCGGCCTCCTGGTCGAAGTTCTGAATCTGCTCTTTTAAAATCGCAGAGATTTCCGAAGCTTGAATGCTCATCGGGTGACTTTCCCCAGAGTTAGGATGCTTTCATGGCAAGTTGAAGACCGTTAAGTTTCGCTCTTAGCGAATTATCGATCATCTTACTGCCGACTTTGACGATTAACCCTCCAAGCAATGACGGATCAACAGTTGCGTCAATCTTAACGTCTTTGCCGAAGGAAGATTTCAGGTTTGCAGCAAGTTTGTCGCGCTGCGCGTCTGTCAGAGGAGTGGCGGATGTTACCTCTGCCACAGTTTCACTGCGATGATCCGCAAGCATTGCGGTAAAGCCCTCGATCGCGCCGGGCAGGGCACCAAGGCGGCCCTTTGAAATCATCAGATTTACGAATCGTACTGTTGTATCGGACAGACCTGCTTTACCCATCAGGGCCGACATTGCCTTTTGCTGATTGTCGCGACTGTATGCAGGACTGCTGACCAGACGTTTCAGATCGCCGCTTTCCGAAACCATCGCGCTGATCGCAGCGAAGTCGGATTCCAGTTTGTCCAATGAATTCGTCTCGACTCCAAGGTCGAAGATCGCAGAAGCATAACGACCGGCAGCACCGGATGCGGAAGCAGCAGACGTAGACACGGCAACCCTTTCAAAATGGCGGAGGGCGATAAGATCTATTTAGCCAAAACAGCAAAGCTGCAAAGATCTTTCGCAGCCGCGCGCACGTCTAGCATATGATTTTATTGCGATGCAAGATGCCGTGACAGGCAGAATAGTGACTTTTATCTATTATTTGGAGAAAATCCGTTGAGAAGCCGCACATTGCCTTGCTTTTGATGGTATCAGAAATACAGAAAATTCTGTGTCTGCTGCCGACCGTATATATTGCTAAAAGTGTATACGACGCTCTCAGCAGCCTGATCATGATAAATTTCACTGCGGTAGTGTATAATAAACGTATCTGCAGGCACTTTCTGTTCCCTTGGTTGATGCACTGTATAAACCAAGGGTTGTCGCTTGCGTATTTTATTCAGTGTGCTTTCCGGTGATCGGCCCTTTCAGATTCGTCGTTTCGTCTTTATAGCAGCGGCTGTCCAATATAGGAGCCGATCATGATCCCCCGCTATTCACGCCCCGAAATGACCGCCATCTGGTCGCCTGAAAGCAAATTCCGCATTTGGTTTGAAATCGAGGCCCATGCAGCGGATGCCCAGGCTGAGTTGGGTGTGATTCCCAAAGCGGCGGCGGAAAAGACCTGGACGGCAAAGGACATGGCCTTTGATATTGACCGCATCGACGAGATCGAACGCGAGGTTAAGCATGATGTTATTGCGTTTCTGACCCATCTGGCCGAGTTGGTCGGAGATGAAGCGCGTTTTGTTCATCAGGGCATGACATCATCAGATGTGCTGGACACCTGTTTTAATGTGCAACTTGTCAGAGCCGCTGATATTCTTCTCGCTGATCTTGATACTTTGCTAGAGGTTATAAAGCGTCGGGCTTACGAGCATAAAGACGATGTATGTATCGGTCGCAGCCACGGCATCCACGCCGAACCGGTAACTTTCGGCCTGAAACTGGCACAGATGTATGCGGAAATGCAGCGCAACCGCGCGCGTCTGGAGGCGGCACGCGAAGAGATTGCGACCTGTGCAATTTCAGGCGCTGTCGGTACTTTCGCCAATATCGACCCGTCCGTTGAGGCTCATGTAGCGGATGCCATGGGCCTTGCTGTTGAGCCGGTTTCGACTCAAGTGATCCCCCGCGACCGGCACGCGATGTTTTTTGCGGTTCTGGGCGTTATCGCCTCATCCATTGAGCGGATTTCCGTGGAAGTCCGGCATTTGCAGCGCACGGAAGTGCTGGAGGCGGAGGAATATTTCTCCCCCGGACAGAAAGGCTCTTCGGCGATGCCCCATAAGCGCAATCCGGTTCTGACCGAAAACATGACCGGACTGGCGCGGATGGTGCGCTCTTACGCTTTACCCGCCATGGAGAATGTTGCGCTCTGGCACGAGCGGGATATCTCGCATTCCTCAGTGGAGCGGATGATCGGACCGGATGCCACCGTGACGCTGGATTTCGCACTGGTGCGCTTGACCGGTGTAATTGATAAACTGGTGGTCTACCCGGATCGTATGATGAAAAACCTCAACCAGTTCCGTGGCCTGATCCATTCACAGCGGGTCCTGCTGGCGCTGACTCAGGCCGGTGCCAGCCGTGAGGACAGCTATCGCATGGTCCAGCGCAACGCGATGAAGGTCTGGGA
>CALFWP010000180.1 GCA_937927905.1 uncultured Neomegalonema sp. | reverse complement strand
CGCTGGGCTATGCGGTGCCCGGGTCCGTCATTGCGGTGGGTTTGCTGCTGCCTCTCGGCCTCTTTGATAATTGGCTGGATTCGCTGATGAGGGCGCATTTCGGTGTTTCGACCGGTCTGCTGCTCACGGGTTCGATAGCGGCTTTGCTTTTTGCATATATTGTCCGATTTATGTCTGTTGCCCTGCAAACGGTCGAGGCCGGGCTTGGCAAAGTCACACCGGCCATGGATCAGGCCGCGCGTACGCTCGGGCACGGAGCAACGGCATCATTTCTGCGCATTCACGCGCCTTTGATCCGTGGCGGGTTGCTGACCGCAACCTTAATTGTATTTGTTGATATAATGAAGGAGCTGCCGGCGACGCTGATTATGAGGCCGTTCAATTTCGATACGCTGGCGATACAGGCGTACCGCCTTGCCGCGGATGAGAGATTGTTACAGGCGTCAACGCCGTCTCTGGCTATTGTGGCTGTGGGGCTGATCCCAGTCGTCCTTCTCAGTTGGCAGATACGCCGTTCCAGACCGGGGAGCATAAATCGATGACCTTTCATTTCATTTCCACATTGTGCAGAGCCTTATTTGTTATGCTTTGCTTTATAATACCTGCCGCTGCGGAGGAGCCGGTATGGAAAGAGGGTGTTCTGGAGCAGAACGAAGCTTTCTACCGTGCGTTCCGTGAAGGCGATCTCACGGCCATGAAGGATGTCTGGGGCAGCGATGAACCGATCATACTCGATCATCCCCATGGGGATGTGTTTGATACGCGTGAGAAAGTTATCGGATATTGGAGCTGGGCACTGCCCGGGTCTTCCCCAGATATTGTCTGTGATGTGACCGATGTAACAAAAACCGGGCCGACTGTGACAGTCTATTGCGATGAATACCTGTTCGAAGGCCGTTTGCAGATGAAGAACATTTTCCACAAAGAAAACGGCGAATGGAAAATGATTTATCACGGCCCCTTACAGCAACGCGGCGTTTCCTAAACGGGTCTGACTTGTCTGATATTTTAAATGTTTATTGAAAATTTCCGGAGTGTGTCGGGGGTGCAAAAATATAAATATATTTATCCGACTAATTTAATCGGATAAATTCTTGACTATTTTTGGCGGGTATTGGAATGTCAGTTCAGGTGCAGCGCTTGTGCCGGTATTTCCAAGGGACTGACGGATGTTTGAAAAGATACTCACGACGATTGCGGTTGCGGCTTTACTTGTGGCGAACAGCCAGCAAGCCAGAGCAGAAGGCGAACTTAACCTCTACTCATCGCGGCATTATGATACGGATGAGCGGCTTTATTCCGACTTTGAAGAAAAGACCGGTATTAAAATCAACCGGATAGAGGCAAAAGCTAGTGCCCTGATCGAACGGATGAAGGTGGAGGGGCCGAACAGCCCGGCCGATATTCTGATGACAACGGATGTGGGTCGGATGTGGCGTGCGGATCAGGCGGAATTATTACAGCCTGTGACTTCGGCACTGCTGGACAAGCGCATTCCGTCCAATTTCCGCCACCCTGATGGCCACTGGTATGGTTTTTCGCTTCGCGCGAGGATGATCTTTTTCAATAAGGATGAAGTGTCTGAGCCGCCGCGCACCTACGAAGATCTTGCCGATCCTAAATATAAGGGCATGGTCTGTGCACGTTCTTCGGGAAATATTTATATGCAATCGTTGCTTGCCGCCATGATCGCGCACCACGGTGAAGAAAAGGCGACGAAATGGGCCGCCGGTATGCTGGCGAATTTTGCCCGTAAGCCGCAGGGCGGTGACACCGATCAGCTGCGTGGTATCGTCTCCGGCCAATGCCTTATTTCTATTGCGAACAGTTATTATTTCTCCAGGGCGTTGCGTAAGGATGTGAGCAACCTGACAGGTTCGACCAATGGCATCGGGTGGGTTTTTCCCAATCAGGAACGACAGGGTACACATGTCAATCTGTCCCTGGCCGGGGTTGCACTTCATGCACCGAACAGGGAAAACGCTGTCAGATTTCTGGAATACCTCGCCGGTGACAGTGCTCAGCAGTATTTTTCCGCTGGTAATGATGAATATCCGGCGGTTCCAGGTGTCGGTCTTTCGCAAAGTGTCGCACAGCTCGGTCTTTTCCGGCAGGACCGGCTGGAGTTGACGAAGCTGGGTGAAAACCAGAAAGCGGCACAGAAAATCTACGACCGTATTGGTTACGAATAGTAATCATTAAAGTTCTGTAAAATATTACATTTCCTTTGGCGGGATGTTGGCGTGTCGTTGCCGGAAGCACCGCGACGCTTCGTCCTGCCAAAAAGTCTTTCACTGCATTGTCATAGCGGCATCCTTGGGCTATTTGAGCTGCAAAAGATGCATTACAGGCGATTCAGCGGATATCTGTACCCGCTGTAAATACCTCAAGGAGCTGTTTTTTATGGCTGAAGTAAGCGTAGGGCACGACCACGCTCACGATGACCCCGGGTTTTTTACCCGCTGGTTCTGTTCGACCAATCACAAGGACATCGGTGTCCTGTACCTGTGGACCGCCGGATTCTTCGGTTTAGTGGCGATCATCTTCTCAATGTTGATGCGTGCCGAGCTGATGTATCCCGGCGTTCAGTTTATGACGGATGCAACGGGTGCTCCTGACGGACAGCAATGGAATGTTGCGATTACCGCACACGGCATTCTGATGATGTTCTTCGTTCTGATCCCGGGTCTGTTCGGTGGTTTCGGTAACTATTTCATGCCATTGATGATCGGCGCTCCGGATATGGCGTTTCCGCGTCTGAACAATCTTAGCTATTGGCTCTTCACTGCCGGTGGTACGCTGGCCTGTATTTCCGCATTCGTGGATGGCGGGTCCGGTGTCGGTTGGGTGCTGTATGCGCCGCTATCGACCTCCGGTTCGCCGACGATGGCAACGGATCTGGCTATTTTTGCGGTTCACCTGTCGGGGGCGTCTTCGATCCTCGGGGCAATTAATATCATCACGACATTCCTGAACATGCGCGCGCCGGGCATGTCCCTGTTCAAAGTTCCGTTGTTCCCGTGGTCGATCTTTGTAACTGCACTGCTGATCCTGCTGGCTCTGCCGGTTCTTGCAGGGGCTATTACGATGCTTCTGATGGATCGCAATTTTTCAACGGCGTTCTTTGACCCTGCAGGCGGCGGTGATCCGATCCTGTACCAGCACCTTCTTTGGTTCTTCGGCCATCCGGAAGTGTACATTATTATTGTTCCGGCCTTCGGCATCA
>CALFWP010000179.1 GCA_937927905.1 uncultured Neomegalonema sp. | reverse complement strand
CCCGGTCAATGCCCGCGCAAACCGGCGCAAGTGATGAAGGTGGCCTTTGACAGAGTCAAACACATTGTCCGGCCCGCCTGTCTCATTCATGCTGTCGCTCATACGTTCTGAAAACCTTGACGTAATTTTACTATCATTTCTGTATATGGAACCATACGCAGGTAAGCGGCGTTTAGTTCCGAAAATACATAAACCTGCGAGAATCCGGATGGAAAATAATTCCAAAGCTGATGGCTTTGATGTGAACGGAACCCACTTGCAGGGGGCTGCACCGCAAGACCGGATCTCAAGTGCCCTTAAAAAAGTTTATGATGATGTGGCAAATGAACCTTTGCCGGAAAACCTGAGTTCGCTGCTGGAACAACTGCGGCAGAGCGGACAAAACGATGAGCCTTGAAGACGAGCTGATCGCGCAGACCCATAATCTGAGAGCGTTCGCAAGAAGCCTTGTCCGTGATCAGACACGTGCGGATGACCTTGTGCAGGAAACCATTGTCAAAGCCTGGACCAACCTGTCCGGTTTTAAAAAAGGCACCAACATGCGCGCATGGCTATTCACGATTTTGCGCAATACCTTTTATTCCGAACTTCGCAAACAACGCCGTGAAGTTGAGGATGTGGACGGAAAATACGCTGCGCAGCTTGCTGATAAGCCAACCCAGCACGGGATTATGGACCTGCGCGATTTTAACATGGCCTTCGCTACACTGCCTGCGGATCAGCGGGAGGCTCTCACACTGGTCGGGGCATCTGGTTTTTCATACGAAGAGGCCGCTGCCGTCTGCGGATGTGCTGTCGGAACAGTCAAAAGCCGTGTTAACCGTGCCCGTGCCAGACTGACGGAGATGCTCGACCTGGAAAACTCCGGTAGCAACGGAAGAGGCACGGACGGGGAAATTCTTGCGGTCATGGATCCGGGCAATACCACGGAGAGGAGCTGATACCAGTGCCGTCCCGCGCTGCGCTTTTTCCATCAATTGAACGTATACTTCATAAGCTGAGCCTGCGGGCGCAGGTCGCAATTCTATTGGCCATAGCAATGCTGCCGGTCGGTGTCATCGCGGTGGCGCAGGGGATTGCCAACTATCAGGAAACAAAGAAGCTGAGGCGCGAGGCCTTCACATTCGAAGCGCTGGAAGCGGGACAAATCGAACAGGCGGCGATACTCGAAGCATTCGGCAAGCTGAGCGCGCTTGACGCGATGATCAATATCGATGTTGATGTTGATGTTGAACAATGCCGGGGCATACTGAATACCTTTATCACCGGCGAACCGGAAATACCTTTCGTAGGCTATATTGATGTCAGCGGCCTGATGGAATGTTCTTATCCGGCAACCGGGCCGCGCGATTTCAGCGGTCAGCCCGGAATGCAGGCCTTTTTGAAAACCCCGCGCCGTTCCGTCACTGCGCGTGAAGTCGGGGAAGTCAGCGGCCAGCAGGTGATTGTCCTCAATAAACCGGTTTATCGCGACAATATACTGCGCGGCGCCTTAAGCATGTCGATTTCAAGCCGGTATCTGGAGTGGGTGGCACGCTCGAAAAATCTCGCACCGGATGCCCGCTTTGCGATCGTTACATCCGCCGGTCTCGGTGTCGCGCAAAGCACACCCGGAAACGGGTCCGGATGGTTGCCTTCCGAGGATGAATTGCGCCGGATTCTGTCAGGTCAGGACAGGATTTCCGAGGCTGTGTCGCGCTCGGGCGAGGCCCGCGTTTTTGCGATCGCCCCCTTGTTCAAACAAGACATTTTTGCGGTTTCAAGCTGGCCCGGGGCCGCTGTTCCGACTGCTGTAGGCTGGTTTAAACTGCTGACCATCAGCCTGCCGATCCTGATGTGGGCTTTGGCTGTTGCCGTTGCATATTTTGCAGTTGATCAGCTTGCATTACGGCACATTTTATATCTTGATCGTCTGGTCTCCGCATACGGGCGCAGCGGCCGTTTTCTGCGTGCACGCAAAATGCGCAATGCCCCTGCTGAAATCGCACAACTGGGATCAAGTTTCGACAAAATGGTCGAAATGATCAAAACCCGCGAAAGTGATCTTGTCGAGTCCGTCCGCGAAAAAGAAAGCCTGCTGCGCGAGGTCAATCACAGAGTCAAAAACAACCTGCAGATGATCTCAAGCCTCATGAGCCTGCAAAAACGTGATGCCGCGACAGAGCGTGAAAAACAGGGATTGGAACGCTTGCAGGAGCGTGTACAGGGTTTGGCTCAGGTCCATCAGAAAATTTATGAATCCAAGAATACCAGTGCCGTTAGTATGGATATTCTGATCCGTGATATCGCAGAAAATCTGATACAGGGCAGTGAAAGACGGCGAGATTCCATTAAACTTCTGACGGATCTCGACCCGGTTGTCGCAGATCCCGAAACCGCAGTCCCCTTGGTTCTGTTTGCAACGGAAGCCATCGTCAATACGTTCAAACATGCTCTGGGAGACGCTGATAACGGAACGTTGGAAATACACCTGAAAGAGCGCGCCGACAGCCTTTATCTGAAAATTTCCAACAGCAGACCGGACAAAACGCCCATATCCCCTTCGGAAACAAATGGACGGCAGGGTATTGGCCAGAAATTGATCGAAGGTTTCGCCCGTCAATTGCGCGGCGAAGTGACACGCACACAAACCGGCGGGTTCTACACAATCGAATTAGACTTTCCGGCACAAACTGCGGACCGTTAACGATGTAATATCACAGAAGCCGGACAGACATCCGGCTCCTGTGATGCGGCCTGTCAGTTGACTGTTGCATCCTGCTGCTGTGCAGCCTCTTTGCGGCGCTCAACCTCTTTGCGGTACAAGGCGACAAAATCCACCGGATCCAGCATCATCGGCTGATAGCCGGCATCCCGTGTCACATCAGCTATCACCCGGCGCGCAAACGGGAACAACAGACGCGGGCATTCCACAAGAAGGATCGGCTCCAGCATATTCTGTTCGATATTGCTCAAAGCAAACACACCCGCATAGTCAAGCCCCAGCGTGTAGACCTCTTCCGATTCGGACTTAGCGGCAGCCTGGATCTTAAGGCCGACGATATATTCCTGATCACCGCCCTTACTGGCATCAACATTGATATTTACGGAAATCGTCGGCGTTTTCTCGAACCGCTTCAAAGCACCGGGATTTGTAAAGGTCAGCGAACGGGTCAACTGGGCACGAATGCTCAGTTGTGGTGCGGGTTTTTGAGCGTTTGGCGCTTCTTCAGCCATGAGCGGCTCTCTCCTTCGGGTCCATCATCAACAAACATCACGGTTTCATAAACATATGAGGCGCGCAGCGCTAACATGCGGTGTATACCAATGCAAAACAATGCAGACAAAGGGCAAAACGCCGCAAAACCTGCGCATATGCAGTTCTGTTCAACAAGGCAGGACAGATGTTTAAATCTTCGTAAGTTTTCCGGCATGACCGGAATTCTGATCGAAAATGAGCCGACACCGCAACGGATGCCAAACTTTGATGAACGTATTAAAGTGATTTTTCACCGGCGCTATCGTTTTTTATCAGCAAGCGCTATATTATATGAAATTCCGTTTTGTTTTGCGACCCTGCGCTAGTAATGAGAGTTCCTGGCGAAACACGCAATCCTTGAGCAATGTGGCAATGAGCGGCGTAATGACTTTAGAAATCATAATTCTGGCGGCAATTGCGGGTTTTCTTTTTTTAAGATTGCGCGATGTACTGGGGCGGCGGACGGGACATGAAAATCCGAGTGACTATTTCGGTCATGCCGGTTCCACGCAGAATGGGCAGGACAAAAACTCCGAAACTGTTATTCCTTTCCCGGGGGCAGAACAGGCGGACCCTACCATACGGCATGCCGATATTGCCGCAGTTACTGATCTTGACGGCTCTATCGGACAAACTCTTGTCGCGGCCAAGGCTCATGAAACAGACTTTGACGCACAACGCTTTATAGAGGGTGCGAAAGCGGCCTATGAAATGATCCTGATGGGATTTGAATCAGGCGATAAATCCACATTGCGGCCTTTACTTAATGACGATGTTTATAGCAGCTTTGCAGGTGTTATTGATGAGCGCGCAGAGAATGACCTGTCGGTTGATGCAAGGTTTGTCGGTCTGCGCAGCACAAAAATTGAAGATGCCAGATTGAATGAAGCTGAAAAAATCCTGCACATGGATGTGCGTTTTGATGCAGAAATGATCGTCGCCGTACGCAATTCGGAGGGTGAAGTTGTTGATGGTGACCCTACCGTGGTGAGACGCATGAACGACCTCTGGACATTCGAGCGCAAACTGGGCGATTCCAATCCCGGCTGGCTGCTGATCGAAACCGGGGAATAAGGCAAAAACTTCAGCACCATGCTTTTATGCCGGCGCCGGACAAAGGCAGGACATCATGCCATGCACAGACACCCCACAACAAGAAACGGTCCGAACCTGATACGCCGCCAAGCCGCACAGGACCGTTCATCAGGACAAATCCGCTGTATAAAAAAGCGTATGTGCATACGTCTGTTTGCAATACCGCTTGCCGCATTGTCTCTTTGTGCATGCGCAAGTGCGAGATCAACCGCTGATCTGCACGTGCAGCAAAGCAATAATACAATACCTGTAACGGAACCGATTTCTGCACGTCCGCTTAATCCTGCGGCCCTGCCCGCCGATCCGGAAGCGCTCCCTCCAAACTACTCTGCAGCGCAGGTTATTTCCGGAAAACCGGCGGCAACGCCCGTGACACCACCTGTTGTTGAGCGCTTTGTATTTGCATCAATGCCGGGCTGGACGGATGGGGATCATGCACCGGTGCTGATAACATTGCGTGATACATGTCCGAAAATCCTCCGTAACGCCGCAGATCAGGGCATCGGCGGGCAAACGCTAAACGGCGAACCAGTTTTCGGACGGACAAGCGATTGGAGACCGATTTGCGAAAGTGCCTTGCGTGCGGACACAAAAACAGCCAGGGCCTTTTTTGAAAAATGGTTCGAACCAGTTTCGGTAAATGGTGCAGGCAAGAACGGAAGTACGCTTTATACGGGGTATTTCGAACCTGAATTGCGCGGATCACGGGTCCGGGGAGGGCCGTATCAGTTTCCGATCTATTCCAAACCACCGGACCTGCGCTCTGATGTCCCGTATTTTGAACGGTCACAAATACAAAACGGTGCGCTCTCAGAGCGTGGGCTTGAGCTTTTCTGGATCGATGATCCGGTAGAGGCATTTTTCCTCGAAATACAAGGCTCCGGCAGGATCAGATTACCTGATGGCAGCGTCACCCGCGTTGGTTTTGCCGGTAAAAACGGCCATGCCTATACCGCGATCGGCAAAACACTGGTGAACTGGAATGAACTTGCATTGGAGCAGGTCACGGCACAATCCATTAAAGACTGGATACGCAATAATCCGCAGCGTAGGGATGACTTGTTAGCCACAAACAGATCCTATGTGTTTTTTACTGAACGTCCGGAGCTTGCAAAAGACCCCTCGCTCGGCCCGATCGGAACGTTCGGAACTCCTCTGCCTACCATGCGTGCAATTGCGGTGGACCGGAGTATCTATCCGCTCGGAATACCGTTCTGGCTGGATTTTGAATCACCGGTAGGTCCGGTACAAAGGCTCGTGACCGCGCTGGATACCGGCGGTGCCATTAAGGGCACCGGACGTGCAGACTTTTTCTACGGGTCCGGCGATGGTCCCGGCTTTGCGGCCGGTGAAACACGGGCGCGCGGGCGACTGATCGCCCTGGCTCCCACGGCAGCTCTGCGCCGGATTTTCCGGGCAGGATCGTGAACGCAAAACGCCCGCGTAAACTGGACAAACCGGATCGCGGCCCGCGGCACCTCAGCGAAGATGAAATAAGCCAATGGCAGAGCGCCACACGCGATGCAACACTCCTGACGCTGAATTCCGCCCTCCCGAGCGCGCCGCGCAAACGGATCAGTCCGCCAAGGGGCTTCGCGGCACCGGAACGCCCGCCTCCTGCCGTCCCAGCACGACGGTTTTATCCGGATGCTGCTGCGGTAGATGCTTTGACCGAGAGCACCCCTGGCCTGGACCGGAAAACATCAAAGGCATTGAAAAAGGGCGAGCGGACGCCGGAAGCAAAGGTGGACCTGCACGGATTGACGTTGGATGTCGCCCATCGCACTTTAACGCAGTTCATTTCCACCCAGTATGCGCGCGGCACCCGCTGTGTTCTTGTCATTACCGGCAAGGGCGGCGATTACCGCAAACGTGCGGTCGGATACGGCGACGGCAGAGGGGCATTAAAGCGTGATGTTCCCCGATGGTTACGGGAACCTGCACTGGCCGGAGCGGTCATCGGTGTTTTTCAGGCCCATAAACGCCATGGCGGAGAGGGCGCATTATATGTTTACCTCAAACGTCAGAGATAAACGGCGGGCCGGACAAAATGGAACTGCCCTCATACCGCTATAAACGATTTTTACCACGCAGCCTTTTCGGGCGCTCGGTGATGATTCTGGTGCTGCCGGTGGCCTTGCTGCAGATGGTTGTCGCCCTGGTCTTTATCGAACGTCACTGGACCGGCGTTACCCGGCAACTTGCGAAAGAATTTTCAAACGAAATCAATTTTTTATCGGATTTACTCGAACAGGAAACCAATCCTCTTGAACGGGAGGCCCTGCTTAAAAATGCTTCGGAGTCTCTGGGCTACGAAATGTGGGTGGTACCCGATGGTTCCCTCGCGCCAGGAATCCGCCGTCCCGCCTTCAGTATTATACCCCGCATTCTGACAGAGACAGTCATCGAAACAATTACACGCCCTGCACGGATTGACACTGTTGCCCTGGATAAACGGGTTGACCTTCAGGTGGAAATTATCCACGGAATTTTGCATGTAACACCGCGTGAAAGCCGTATGATCGCATCCAAACCGCACCTGCTGCTGGTCTGGATGGTCGGGGCGGCGTTTATTCTGTTGATTATAGCCGTGATGTTCATGCGCAATCAGATCAGACCGATCATGCAACTCGCGGATGCAGCGGAAGCTTTCGGTAAAGGCCAGCCCGCCTTACCCTTCAAACCCACGGGAGCCGAAGAAATCAGACGGGCCGGAAGCGCCTTTCATCATATGCGCGGACGGATCGAGCGCCAGATCAGTCAACGTACCATGATGCTCTCCGGTGTCAGCCATGACCTGCGGACCCCCTTAACCAGAATGCGGCTTGCACTGGCCTTATCGGATCAGAATCCGGAGATGAAAGCTCTGAAACGCGATGTGGACGAGATGGAGCATATGATCGACGGATTTCTTGCCTTTGCCCGCGGCGAGGAAAGCGAAACACCCGCAGAAACGGATTTATCGGAAATAACAGAGGCGATCATCGAAGCCGAGCGTATCGCAGGACACGACGTGACACTAACGATGATACCGTCTGATAGCCCCCCGCGCATGCTTTTACGGCCCGGGGCCATCAGTCGCTGTATCCAGAATTTGATCGGCAATGCGGTGAAATACGGCACAAAAGTCAATGTCACGCTGGATAGCAGGCTCAATCGGATTAACGTCATCATCGAGGATGATGGCCCCGGCATTCCGGAAACAGACTATGAAGCTGCTTTCCGCCCCTTTCACCGGCTTGACCCGGCCAGGAATATGGATGCGGGCGGCGGCTCCGGCCTGGGGTTGAGTATTGCCCTTGATGCTGCGCGAGCACATGGCGGGAATATCACATTCGACAAATCCGCTTACGGCGGATTGAAAGTTATCCTTAGCCTGCCGCGATAGATGCGCGCAAAGCTAGTCTACCTCGGGCATCATGTGCCGGAGGTAGACTTACACCCTATGATTAATTTTTCACGGGCTATGCGTCCTGAAATGGCGCGCCCTTTGCTAGTTTATTATCTTTGATACACATGTGGAATTGGGGGCACTCTTCAACATGCTTTCGGGGACTTTCAACACGATCAAGGCGTTTATGAATGCAGGTCTGTTCAGATACGAAAATGAATCAAGACAGGCCCGCAAAAATCCTGTTTTATCAAAGGCCGGATACATTTTGGCATGTGTCTTTATGACACTCGGGGTTTTAGACGCCATTTCAACAAACTGGGCGTTGGAAGTCGGAGCCTACGAAAAAAACGCCTTTATGCGCTGGCTGCAAAACCATCTCGGGCCGCTGTGGTTTATTCCGAAAATGCTGCTTCAGGCTCTGGTCGCGACGATGATCATCTGGTCCCCGAACAAACCGACAATCATGATCATGGTCCTGACAAGCTGCTGGACAGCCAGCGTCGTGGTTTCCAACTTCACGATCATTTACGTGATGTCCTGACAGTTCTGCTGCCAGTGCAGACTGCGTGACAGATTTATAGTCATAATAGTAGTTTCCTGCTAATCGATGTGTATCGTTTTAAAACATATCATTTGTAAAATCATGAACGCGTCAAAACAGACCATCATCCGCAATGCGGATGTACTTGCAAGACAGATCCGGCGCTGGCGCCGTGAGGGTGAAACCATAGCGCTTGTCTCATTGTCAGAGCATGCGCATGGCGGTCATGACAGACTGCTGTATACAGCAAAAAAATATGCCTCGAAAATTGTTGTTTCTATTCCCGGCAACAGCAAAGAAAGTATTTGTGAATCGCAGCCATATACGGACTGTGATCAGATATACGCTCCTCCGGACCGGCAATTAAAAACACATATTCATGCCGAGCATTGTGGACTGGGTCACAAAGACAACTTTGATCGCATGTTGACCGAAACGGCCAGATTATTCGGCGATGTGCGACCCGACAGTGCAGTTTTCGGTGAACGGGACTGGGTCAGGCTTGCATTGACACGCCGAATGGTCAGGGATTTGTCTTTTCCGGTGACCATCGTATCAGCTGCAACACTTCGCGATGATGACGGGCTTGCGGTTTCATCAAAGAATTCTGAACTTTCGGATACTGAGAGAGAAATTGCACCGGTTCTGTACAAGGCGCTTACTGTTTCGGCGAACCTTATTGCCAAAGGCAGCCAGATCGAAAAGATCACGGCGGCAACGGTAAAACTTCTGGGCGAATCAGGTTTTTCGGGCGTGGAGTATGTCGAGGCGCGACTGGCCTATGATCTCAGCCCTGTTACAGTTTTCAGCACGGCAAAACCTGCGCGATTGTTCGCCGCAGTACAGCTGGGACGTGTGCGATTAACGGATAATGTGCCGATTTCGGTCTAGAGGTCTGAATTCTGCTATTTCGGCCTCATAAATTCCCGAAGCCTGATTTACTTCGTGTCACGGCATTGCTAGACGCTGCGCAAACACCGGATAGCGGGAGCGGACAAACCAATCCGGCCACAAACACCGTGTAACAGGTAAGGGACGCACCATGAAACCGAATGCGGATATCAAACTGATCTCCGGAAACGCGAACCTGCCACTTGCGGAAGTGATCAGCAGCAAATTGTTCCGCCCATTGACGGACGCCCGGGTTGAGCGCTTTGCAGATGACGAAATTTGGGTTGAAATTCACGAAAATATGCGGGGTGAAGATGTTTTCGTCATTCAATCCACCTCAAAACCCGCAAATGACAACCTCATGGAATTGCTGGTCATCATTGATGCTCTCAAACGCGCCTCTGCCGGGCGCATTACCGCAGTCATCCCTTATTTCGGATATGCACGCCAGGATAGGAAACCCGCCCCTAGAACACCGATTACCGCTAAGCTCGTGGCGAATCTGATTACACAAGCCGGTGCCGAACGTGTATTGACCGTTGATTTGCATGCCGGACAAATACAGGGCTTTTTCGATATTCCGACCGATAACCTTTATGCGGTCCCGGTCTTTGCACGGCACGCAACAGCCATGTTCGAAGGCGATGACAGTGTCATGGTCGTCTCTCCGGATGTTGGAGGGCTGGTACGCGCGCGTACCTTTGCCAAATCGATTGATGCCGACCTTGCCGTAATCGACAAACGCCGTGAGCGTGCTGGTATAGTTGAACAGATGCAGGTCCTTGGTGATGTCGAAGGACGCACATGCGTTTTGTTTGACGATATCGTCGACTCGGCGGGTACACTGTGCAAAGCGGCGGAAATATTGCGCGAAAAGGGTGCGAAGGATGTCCACGCCATGTGCACGCACGGGGTTCTGTCAAACAGCGCCCTCGACAGAATTGCCGCCTCCGCCCTGAAAACCGTATCAGTGACGGACTCTATCGATCAAAGCGGACGCCCTCCTTCCGAAAAACTCAAGGTCTGCACCATCGGACCTATGCTGGCAGAGGCAATCGGCTCCATAACACGCCACGATTCTGTTTCCCGTTTGTTTCATGACGCACCAACAAGCTGATACCGGATACAGATTATGCATTTAACATGCGGGCAAACCTTGCCAAAAATGATCCGGGACGCTATGACGCCTGCGAAAACGCGCTGATTATTCAGCGCGTGTTTAATTTGTGGCGCATCACATTCTGAAAGACAGACGCGATGAAAAAAGATACGCATCCAGACTATCACATGATCAATGTGAAGATGACGAACGGCACAGTTATTCAGATGCGCTCGACCTGGGGCGAAGAGGGCCAGGAGATGGCCCTTGACGTGGATCCGACCACGCACCCTGCCTGGACAGGCGGTCATCAGCGCCTGCTTGATACCGGTGGTCGTGTGTCCAAATTTAAAGAGAAATTCAAAGGCTTCGGCTTTTAATTTCAGCTTTGCCTGTGCGTTAATCTTCGTTAACGTAACATTATGAAAAAACGCCCCCATATTATCGCCTTCGGCAACGAAAAAGGTGGTTCCGGTAAGTCTACAACGGCTATGCATGTCTTCGTCGCCCTTGCGCGGCGGGGGCTTCGTGTCGGGGCCTTGGATCTTGACTTACGGCAGAAAAGTTTTTTCCGGTATATCGATAATCGTGAAGACTGGTGTCGCCGGAAAAATGTCGAGCTTATCCTGCCGCAAAGATTGTATGTCGAGGCCAGCAATGATCCTGACCGCGAAAAGTCATGGGCTATTGAGGGTGAGCGCTTTAATAACGCTGTACTGGAACTGAGCGAAACCTGTGATGTTATCCTGATAGACTGTCCCGGTGCGCATTCAAATCTCTCACGCCTTGGTCACAGCCGCGCAGATACCCTTGTTACGCCGATGAATGACAGCTTCATCGACTTTGACCTGCTTGCCCATATTGATGCCAAAACCTACACAATCGCCGGACCTTCGGTTTATGCTGAAATGGTTTGGGAAACGCGCAAACTGCGCGCGCAAGTCGGCCTTGGCCCGACAGACTGGGTGGTCGTACGCAATCGTCTGCCTGTTGAAGATGCCGCGAATAAGCGGCGTGTCGGCGAGATGCTGCAACAGTTGTCCAGTAAGATCGGCTTTCGCATTGCCAACGGACTAAGCGAACGGCCGATTTTCCGGGAAATGTTCCTGTCCGGCCTGACACTTATGGACCTGCGCGACACCGGCGAAGAAATGGATATGTCGAAAATTGCTGCGCGTCAGGAAGTCCGTGAGCTGATGGGGACTCTTGCTATCCTTCCCGATCTGAAACCTGAAAAAGAACGTGATATTGCCCCGGCAACGCCGCCGACACCGATCGCAGTCGGCGGCTCGAAAATAGCCCCTCCTCCCGTTCCGGTACTGGCGGATCAATCCGGGGTTACGTCCGCTGCGGATGCGAATACGGGCCACAGCCCGAAATCCGATACAACGACATTAACAGCAGATACAGCCTTACAGCCGACAGTCGGAAACCCGGTTGTAACAGGGAAAAAGAAAAGCCGCTTCAGCATTTTCGAACGTTTCGGCAGAGGGGCATAACCGGTAAAATCCGGTTTAAAGCATCACTGACACCGCATGCGCGGTTTAGTTTTGGATTACGACAAAGCAATCAACACTTCTGGCCAACAAGCGGCGGCAAGCCAGGTCAGCATCACGCTTGGCAAGTCCGGCAAGCCGCGCACGATAAATCGGCCGTCCGCCTGCATTGCGCACAGATACGACCGGCGCAGCACGTTTCAGACTGGTGGATTTCCGCAATTTTCTGATCTCTGTCAGGCGTTGCTCTGCAGCAGAACGTTTCCGGTATGCACCGAACTGAATGGCATAACTTCCACGCGCTTTCGATGTGGATACACTGGCCGGTGACGGAACAACACGCGAAAGAGCGGCCAACCTCTGGGCGTCCTCTTTCCTGCCTTTGCGCGCATCCGCTATGATCGTCCCCGGTCGTCGCACAGCGTTATATTTCGGGTTGGCGCGCGGTACCGGCATTTCCAGATAAACAGGAAAGTTTGCCAGAAGATTGCGCTCAGGCGCGAGTTTAAATCCCTTATCCAGCAGATTTCTCATATGCCGGTTGCGGCGGGCACCCGATTTTCCACCGAAAACCACACCTATAATGCGCTTGCCATCCTGTTCGGCGGACGCAACCAGATTAAAACCGGATGCATTGGTATACCCTGTCTTGATGCCGTCTGCACCAGGGTATTTACCCAGCAATTTGTTGGTTGCACGGTAGGTCCGACCGTTGTGGTGAAAAGACTTGCGCTTAAAAACATTATAAAATTGAGGAAAATCAACAAACAAACGCCGCCCGAGCAGACCCATATCCCGAGCTGTGGACAGCTGACCCCGTGCAGTCAGGCCATGGGGGTTTTTGAATGTTGTACGTGACATACCAAGAGAATGTGCACGGGCAGTAGCCATTTTAGCAAAGTTCTTCACCGAACCGCCGATTGCCTCCGCCAGAACAACCGCAGCATCATTTGCCGATTTTACAGCACACGCGCGTATGGCTTCACGTACAGTGATGGTCTTCCCCGCACGCAGGCCGATTCTTGAGGGCGGCTGTCTTTCAGCATTTCTTGAAACGGGCAAATGCTGGTCAAGCGATAAGCGACCGCTTTCGAGCGCCTCGAACGTCATGTACAAAGTCATCATCTTGGTTAAGGATGCAGGATACAGTCTTTTATCTGCACGGCTTGAATGCAGGACTTTCCCGCTATCCATATCCAGCACGATAGATGCGTATTTTGGATTGGCCTCCGCAACGGGTGATTGAACCAGCACAAACACCACTGCATAGAGGGCAGCCATCATCCTTAAAGATTTACTGAAACTTCGGAACATTGGAATCGTGCCGCCCTGTAATTCAAAAATTTCCTAGTGCGCGTTATAACCGGCATTGTTAAAGATATAGCGTAAATTTTCTGATCAGCCGCATACAGAATTTTAAAAATTCCGCTTTTTCTTGTCACGGGCATCTTTCATATTGGCACAGACAGATTATATGGATGCTTCATGCTCAGGTATCCAACTTCACAGCGGAACAAACACCGCATCACACTGTCCGATAAACCCGGAAACGGGTCGGATACAAGCATTCTAACCAAAACAAAGCCACAGACAAAAAAACCACCCCTTTATAAAGTCATCATGCTCAACGATGATTATACGCCCATGGAATTCGTGGTTCGCGTATTAGAAAAATATTTCCAGATCGGACGCGATGCCGCCGTAGAAATTATGATGACGGTTCACCTTAAGGGGGCAGCCGTGGTGGGTATTTTCACGTATGAGGTGGCTGAGACCAAAGTCGCCGCGGTCATGGATGAGGCCAGACGCCACGAACATCCACTCACATGCCGTATGGAAAAAGAGTGACAGCATCACCATATGATGTGGATATCTCCGCATTGCTTTGCGGAATTCATATGAAATTCAAACTTCCTGACAAAAATTCGTGACGCGCGTTGTGTGACGTGCTGAACTTGAGAAAAGGTTCAGGAAACACACTTTGAATCGGGCAGCCAGAGGATCGGTATGTATGGCAATGGCGCCATGGTCCCGGTCCCAAGAGGAGGGTCACTATGCCTTCATTCACAAAAACGCTCGAAGAGGCGCTGCACCGCGCCCTTTCCGTGGCGAATGACCGGAAGCATGAACTTGCGACGCTGGAGCATTTACTGCTTGCTCTGATTGACGAACAGGACGCGGCACAGGTCATGCGGGCCTGCGGCGTGGATCTGGATGAATTGCGCGTCGCGCTGACTGCCTATATCGACGAGCAACTGGTCAATCTTGTTTCGGATGTTGAGGGCAGCGAAGCTACCCCAACCACCGGTTTTCACAGGGTTATTCAACGCGCAGCTGCCCATGTACAATCATCAGGCCGCTCGGAGGTGACCGGGGCGAATATCCTGGTCGCCATCTTCCATGAACGTGAGAGTTATGCGGTTTATTTCCTGCAGGAGCAGGATATGAGCCGCTATGACGCCAAAAACTTTATCGCGCATGGTGTTGCAAAGGATCCTGCCCTCAACGAATCCCGTGCTGTTCGCGGGGCCAATGACGAGGAAGAGGAAGTCGCCGAGGCCGGTGATGCCGGCGACGCCGAGGCCGCTAAAAATGAAACCGCGCTCGAAAAATACTGTGTAGACCTCAATGCAAAAGCCGAATCGGGGGATGTCGATCCATTGATCGGACGCGGGGACGAGGTGAACCGCTGTATTCAGGTGCTCTGCCGCCGCCGCAAGAACAACCCGCTGCTGGTGGGTGATCCCGGCGTGGGCAAGACCGCGATTGCCGAAGGTCTGGCCCGCAAAATCAACGAGGGCGAGACGCCGGAAGTGCTTGCCGGATCAACGATTTTCTCGCTTGATATGGGCGCGCTGCTGGCCGGAACGCGGTATCGCGGGGATTTTGAAGAACGCCTGAAGGCGGTCATGACCGAACTTGAAGACCATGAGGACGCGATTTTGTTCATCGACGAAATCCATACCGTGATCGGTGCGGGCGCAACTTCGGGCGGTGCCATGGATGCCTCGAATCTTCTGAAACCTGCCCTGCAATCAGGCAAGCTGCGCTGCATGGGGTCCACAACCTACAAAGAATACCGCCAGCATTTCGAGAAAGACCGCGCCCTGTCGCGCCGGTTCCAGAAAATTGATGTGAATGAGCCGTCCGTTGAGGATGCGATCAAAATTCTCAAAGGGGTAAAGCCTTATTTTGAGGAGCATCACGGCGTCAAATACACCAGCGATGCAATCAAATCCGCCGTGGAACTGTCTGCACGCTACATCCATGATCGCAAATTGCCGGACAAGGCAATTGACGTGATCGACGAGGTCGGGGCCGCACAAATGCTCGTACCGGAAGCCAAGCGGCGCAAAACCATGACGGCAAAGGAAATCGAATCCGTGGTGGCGAAAATCGCGCGTATCCCGCCGAAAACCGTCACCAAGGATGATGCCGAGGCACTGAAGGATCTGGAAGGTGCCCTCAAGCGGGTGGTGTTCGGTCAGGACAAGGCCATTGACGCCCTCGCCAGTGCCATCAAATTGGCCCGGGCCGGTCTGCGCGAGCCGGAAAAACCCATCGGGTCTTACCTTTTCACCGGCCCGACCGGTGTCGGCAAAACCGAAGTAGCCAAGCAACTCTCTGAAATCCTCGGTGTCGAGATGCTGCGCTTTGACATGTCGGAATATATGGAGAAACACTCGGTTTCCCGTCTGATCGGGGCGCCTCCGGGCTATGTCGGCTTTGATCAGGGCGGCCTGCTGACCGATGGTGTCGATCAGCACCCCCATTGCGTGCTGTTGCTCGATGAGATGGAAAAGGCGCATCCGGATGTTTATAACGTGCTGCTCCAGGTGATGGATAACGGCAAACTGACCGATCACGGGGGCAAGAAAACCGACTTCCGCAACGCCGTGATCATCATGACCTCGAACGCCGGTGCAACCGAGATGGAGAAAAACGCCATCGGCTTCGGGCGCGGACAGCGCGAGGGCGAAGATACGGCGGCGGTGGAAAAAATGTTCTCTCCCGAATTCCGCAACCGCCTTGACGCCGTGATCCCGTTCGCGCGCCTGCCGAAAGAGGTGGTGCTGAAGGTGGTCGAAAAGTTTGTGCTTCAGCTTGAAGGGCAACTGGCCGACCGCAATGTCAGCTTTGAACTCACGACACCGGCGGCGGCATGGCTGGCAGATAAGGGCTATGACGAGAAAATGGGCGCGCGTCCGCTGGGCCGTGTGATCCAGGAACACATCAAAAAACCCCTCGCCGAAGAGCTGTTATTCGGCAAGCTGGCGAAGGGCGGCATCGTCAAGGTGGCTGTTAAACAGGGCAAGCTGGACCTTATTATCCTGCCTCCCGATCCGCCGCGCATCGGAAAAAAGAAAATGCCGCCTTTGCTTGAGGCAAATTAAGGAAAGATAAGAGAACAGGCTCCGGAAACCCGGGGCCTTTTTCATAACAAACCTTTGATCTGCCCAAGCCCGCCGCCGGGCACCGATAACGGCAAATTAACCGCATTCCGTGATCTTTTGCTCTACTGTCCCAAGCAGAAGGTGGCGGCGATGACATATTCATATATTGCAAAAATTGCCATGTTTACGCTTGGCGCAATCTTATTCCTTCCTGCGACTGCGCCCATCCCCTCCGGCCTCGAGCCGATCAAACTGGGGATGCCGGTCGATTGCGTTTTGGGTAAAGATTGCTTCATTCAAAACTACGTCGATATGGAACCTGGTGAGGAGGCAAAGGATTTCACTTGCGGTCCGCTGGCCTATAACAACCACCAGGGCACTGATTTCCGCCTGCGCAACCGCGCAGCATTAAAGCGGCCCTTTTCCGCCCTGGCCACCGCGTCAGGAAAGGTGGTGCAGGTCATTAACAACAGACCTGATCACGATTTTGAGGAAGGGGCATATCATGCCCTTGATTGCGGCAATGCAGTCATGATTGATCACGGAGGCGGCTGGGTCTCGCAATACTGTCATCTTGCAGAGGACAGTATCAGCGTGCGCAAAGGCGAGCGTGTAAAAGCCGGACAGCCGATCGGCGATATCGGCTCATCTGGCGGCACCAGCTATCCGCATCTGCATTACGCCATCCGTGCCCGGAACGCGACAATTGATCCGTTTATCGGGGTCAGTCCGACGGGGTGCGAAGCCGAAGCCGCCGGATCACTCTGGGACGCATCTATTGATATGTTTTATGCCGAAAGTGCCGTTCTCGGGTTCGGGGTTACGCAGGATTTTCCGGGGATTGAAGCGGTCAAGACCGGAAATTTGCCGGAAAATACGGATGATGCCTATGCACCATTCTACATTTGGGCACATCTGATGGGCGTCAAAAAGGGCGATACCCTGCGCTTTACCGCCTTTGCACCAGAGGACAAAATTATCGCCAGCGAACGCTTTGAAATCGTAGAAGACAAGACGATCTTCATCGCCAATATCGGCGTCGAACCCGCGGATGTATCTCTCGGACACTGGCCTGCGGGCGATTATGAAGGACGCTTTGCGTTTTATCGCGGCGGGGAAGAAATCGGCAAAAGATCAGTCGCATTCACCCTACCTGCCAAGCCAATTCAACCGGCCTCCGAAAAGATCAAAGAATAAAGTTCTCAGCGCTCTGTCAGCTTCAATTCAATCCGGCGGTTTCGCGCAAAAGCCTGCGGGGTATCCCCGTCATCAATGGGCTGAAACTCGCCGAATCCAGTGGGTGCAAGGCGACCCGGAGGGACATCGTGTTCGCGGATCAGGTATTGTGCAACGGATAAAGCACGGGCCTGGCTGAGCGCCCAGTTATCAGGATAAAGCGTGCTGTTGCGTATCGGGCGGCGGTCGGTATGCCCGTCAATTCTCAAAATCCAGTTCAGATCGTCCGGTATATCACCGGCAATATCATTCAATATACCGGCAAACTTGCCCAGTTCCACCCTGCCCTCTTCGGCCAGTTCCGCAGAGGCCGCCTCAAACAGAACCTCGGATTGAAAGACAAAGCGGTCACCGACAATTTTAATCTCATCACGCCCGCCCAAAAGCTTGCGGATCTGTCCGAAAAATTCAGACCGGAATCCTTCCAGCTCGTCCACCTGCGCCTCCAGCAAAGCGCGGTTTGCCTCCAAAGCGGAGTTACGCTCTGCCAGTGCCGCATTCAGGCGGGTACCCAGAAGCGCAATTTCCTCGCCGCGCTCTTCGGCAGCCGATTCCGCAGTATCCCGGGCATCTTCGCTTGTCACCAACCGGTCTTCCAGAGAGCGCAATTGCGCCCGCAATTCACGGGTTTGCTCATTCAGCAGAGCCACCTGCCGCTGATCTTTTTCGGATGCCTTTTCTACCGTGGCCAGTTCAGAGCGGGCAACATCAAGTAAAGCCTGCCTTTCGGTCAGCGCATCATCGCGTTCAGTAATATCGGCATTCAGCTTTTCCTGCGCGATGTTGGCAGCGGCCAGCAATGTCAACGTTTCCTCGGCATCGGCGCGACGCTGGTCCAATTCCAGCTCGAGAGCCGTCATTGCCGCCTCGGAGGTCTCAAGCCGCGCACGCATCGCTTTTGCGGCCTCCTGTTCAAGCAGCTTTTGTGACTCGGCCTCGGTCAACGCTTCGGTTGCGCGGGCAAGATCGCGCTCGATGTCGTCAAGCCTGGTAATATTTTCTTTGGCTTCGGCCTCCAGACCGGCTGTCAGAGCCTGAAGCGCACCGGTTTCAGCTTTTTGTTTTTCCAGCGCAAGTCTTTCCGCATTCAACGCCTCATCAAGATTAGCGCGGCGTTCTTCGGAGGCTGTGAGACTTTCCTGCAAGGAGACCACGCGGGCATCGGCAGCCTCTTTCTCCTGAGTAAGAGACGCCAGAGATGCACGCAGGCGAGTGCCCTCGGTAGTAAGGTTTTCTTTTTCGGTCCGTTCCAGTGATAACAGGTCGGACAGGGAATCGAGGCGCGAGGTCAGTGTATCCAGTGTACGTTCCTTTTCCTCCAAAACATCTTCCTGTTCCTGAAGAACCTCTTTTTGTTCCTGCAACACCACTTCCTGTTGCTGCAATGCCTCCTGTTGCTGAACCAGGGATTCTTCCTGTTCGACGATCCGGTTTTCCTGTCCCGTAATCGTCTCCCGCAGAAAATACTGCGTGATCATAAAAATCGACAAAACAAAAGTCAGTACCAGCAGCATGGCGGTCATAGCATCGACGAAACCGGGCCAGATCGCTCCGCCCAGCCCGTCCGGTGAACGGCGGCGCAACGCCATCAGAGAACACCAGGGATAAAAACAGGTACGCTGGGCAACATCAAAAGCGGGGACGGATATACTGTATTCATCCGCCCAACTCACCCCGTGCCGCCGCTTCGATCACACGACCAAGTTGCTGAATCTCCTTACGCATTTCATTTGTATACTCCGCCCTGCCCGCTGTCAGCTCTTCAATGAGGCGCAACATATGCGTGTCGATGCTTTGGATGCGGTTCCGCGTCGCCTCATCCATACCGCCAAGCACGCCCTTGTTCCGCTCAGTTGCCTCCAGCAAGGCAAGCCGCAACGCATCCTGGGAACCCGAAAGATGCATGAGTGCTGATTTTCCGGTCTCATAGTTTTTAGTGACTGTCGCAAGCTGCGCAGCAGTGCCCTCTAACAATACATGAGTCTGCGCCGCGCGCTCATAATCTTCGTTCATCACAGCGACCAGATCCTCCATTGCCTCGGCAGTGCGGGCAATGGACCCAGAAATATGCTCAGGGCCGCTTTCCCCGCGCGCAACATGGGTGATCTGCGAAAGCGCCTCTTCCAATTCACGGTAAAACCGGTTTTGCGCATGCCCCGCCATAATCTCCAGAAATCCGACAATCAGAGATCCGGCCAGCCCCAGCAGCGACGAGGCAAAGGCAGTACCCAGCCCCTCCAACTGATCACCGAGATTATCAATCAGACGTGAAATTGTGCTGGCGCCGCTCTCATTGGCACCCGGCGCAAGGTCCTGCACCGTGGCAACAATGGCAGGAACCGTAATCGAAAGGCCCCAGAACGTCCCGAGCAGACCCAGAAATATCAGCAGGTTTGCGGCATAGCGCGCGATATCGCGAGCCTCGTCCAGACGTGTTGCAATCGAGTCGAGAATGGCCCTTACGGTAGAAGCACTCAGGCTGCGGCGGCTTTCACGGTCGCGCAGCATTCCGGCCATGGACGCCAGCAGCTTCGGCGGTTCGATCGTTTCAAAACCGGGGCGCTCTGCAATAAACGCCTCAATCCATTCTACACAACGGTTCAGACGGCTGACCTGCCAGAACGTGTAACCGATGCCGACCATCAGCACGAATAAAATCAGACCGTTCAGCCATGGATTGGCTGTGAAAACCGTACGAATCGACTGAAACAGCAAAAATCCTACAACAGCCACAATCAGAAGAAACCCGAACATATAGACAGCAGTGCGCGACGGACGCGTCACGCTGACCGCTTGCCGGAAATGGCCGCCCATACGCTGGCTCATCAACAGTCCTTTCTCAGACGGTAACGACACAAGTTTATTCCCGTATGTTATAAAAAATAACAGTTTAATTTCAAAAATACGTACAGATGTGGCACTGCAACACCCCGGCAGCGGGATACAAGCAACAGGCTAACGTCACTATTCACAATCAATCCGTGCGGGAAAATACAAAGAATAATGCACCGCAAGTTTAGCAGTACGGGACCGGCTGTTACGGTATGCGCATGAAACAAAGCGGTGGCACACAAAGCATTCGCACAAGAATCAGACTATGTGCGTGGAATACGGCGCCGGGAACACAGCAATTTACGGATGTATGGCTGGGGCGGCAGGATTCGAACCTGCGCTCTTCGGTACCAAAAACCGCTGCTTTACCAGCTAAGCTACGCCCCAACAGCGCTTGGCTTACTTAACCGTCTGCTCGGCGCGTTTCAAGCGCTTAGAGCAAAGATTTACGAAGTATTTTTCCCGGACACTGAACAAAGCGAAAAGCAGAGGCGGAGCATCTCGTTTCCGCGAACGGCTGACACTGGATTTGACAGACTTGTACACAATATGGTCAGGCATATCACCGCCATAACCGGCATTATAAAAGCGATGGCCCCTGTGACGACAAACCGGACCGGCGACGAGATACAGCGCCTGATTGATCTGATGTCCAAACTGCCAGGCCTCGGGCCGCGTTCCGGAAGGCGTGCGGCACTGCACCTTATAAAAAACCGCGATATGTTGCTGGATCCGCTGGCAAAAGCCATGGCAGAAGTCGCGGAAAAGGTGACGGAATGCAGTGTCTGCGGTGCCGTGGATACCCGCGATCCGTGTTCCATCTGCTGCGATGCAGACCGCAAATCGGATGTAATTTGTGTCGTGGAACAGGCTGGCGACCTCTGGGCGCTGGAGCGCGCGGGGGCCTTTAAAGGCCGGTATCATGTGCTGGGCGGGGTGCTGTCGGCTCTGGACGGTGTGGGGCCGGATGATCTGGGCATCCCCCGCCTGACGCGGCGAGCGTGTGATCCGGTGGTCACGGAGGTTGTTCTGGCCATGAATGCCACAGTCGACGGTCAGACCACAGCCTATTACATTGCCGAGGCACTTGAGGGATGCGGCGTCTCCGTGTCCGGTCTGGCGCAAGGAGTGCCCATCGGCGGCGAATTGGATTACCTGGATGACGGGACAATCTCTGCCGCATTCCGGCAGCGTAAGGATTTCTGAGCACCCTCATCGCAAATGTGATCAGCATTGCCACACAGCCGCCATGATAGATTATATTCCGGATAGGTATGAAAGTATATCTGACCCTCCCGTTTCTGCTGCTGCCGGTCTCCACACTGGCGCAAACCGGTATATTCCGCGAACAGCAAACCCTGACTGCGGCAGAGGCCGCCGCCAGAGCACCCGCACCGGCAAACCCGGCCTCACTGATAGAAACTTTGCGGTTTCAGGTTCTGCAATCGAGCAACAAAGAACGCGCGCGGGTTGGATTGCCGCCTCTGACCTATGATCCGGTGCTGGATCAGGCAGCCGCGCGGTATTCAAGGAAAATGCAGGATCTGAATTTTTTCGATCACGTCGCCCCGGACGGTGAGACACTCAGCGAAAGGCTGCCTTCAGATAAAAAGTGGCGCTTTCAATCACTTGGCGAAAATCTATGGTCCGGCAAAGGTGCCCTGGACTGGCGCGCATCCTATATTGCCGATAAAGCGGCGGCCAACTGGGTTGAAAGCCCGGGACATCGCGCGAATCTGTTCAGCCCCGATTACACACTCGCCGGTGTCGGCTCTGCAATGCGCGGGGATGAGATTTACATCACAATGCTCTACGGAACACCTGTTGCCGATGAAAATCGAGCATTGTTGCAACGGGATTTCGGGACCGCCCCTGCAAATCTGACCGCCTTTCTGACTATGCTGGAAACCGTATTGGCAAAAGAACTGAATGCGGAGCGTGCACGCGCCGGTCTCCTGCCTTTGCGCAGCGAAAATAATCTTGTCTTAAATTCAAGAAACCACGCACAAAAATCCCTTATAGCACAACCTGCGGGATCGGGTGTTCTGGACGAGGTCTTCCGGCTGGACCGGACGCGGACCGGACGGCTTGCTGCCGGATTCTGGCGGGGATCCGGTGCACTGATATGGCAGGCCGAACAGATTGCAACAGATATCCTGAACGGATGGCGCAACAGTCAGACCGGTCTCGACATCCTGGACCCCGAATTTGATGAGGTTGGCGTCGGCACCGCCAGTGACGGCAACACCATTCAAGTTACGGTTGTTTTCGGCTAGACAGCGGCGGCTACGGGGATTTCACTGCTGCAACATCACGTGCCAGGCGCTCTATATAAACATCGGACATTCCGGCCTCCTGCAAATGCACAGCCAGGCTTTCAAGATACGAACGGCACGTTCCGAGCGATCCCGAAGCACGGGAAATCGCCTCTACCTGGCGATCCCAGGAAATCCGCGCCGCATAACGGTCGTGACCGGGATTGGCGACAAACACACAACATTGTTTGACACTGCCCTCTGTCTCGACGGGCAACCATTCCGGTATATACACACCGGAAATCATCTCACGCCGCCACAGGATGAGCGTTTCCTCGTCCCATTGCTCCGCATCTATACGTAAAATTATCCCCTCACAAGGCGGGTTGTCTCGCTCAACGGCATCCAAACCCAACCATAACCCGGGGCATTCCGGCGTACCGCGCCCGATCGGTGCCCAGACGCAAAACCGCCTTCCGTAACCGTGCAAGCGTGCGGGGCGTTTATCCTTTACCTCTATAATCGGATTCCAGATCAGGGACCCGTAGGCGAAAACCCAAAGCTCCCCTGTTTGTGCCGCCTTTTGCAGAATAAACCGGCGCGAGGCTTCAAAAGCGTTCTCGTCCATCAGAGACATCTCACCCGGTGCCTCATCCAGCATTTTCTGCTTAAAGCTGTCGTTTCGTAAACTGTCACGGCTGAGCGTCATATCGCGGATATCCCGTCTTTCGATAACATCAAATATCACACAGTCCGATCTATAACCGCAAACCGCACGCGGGAATGCCAGGATCTGTCAGGCATTGGCCCCCCCGACTGTAAACTGGACCTGTCGCGGGATTGTACCGCTCCTTTGATCACGTATCGTGTTGCAAAGGAGATGAAAGATGGGTCCACGACCGACAGAGGAATTCCGAGCAGAGGTGGTGCGCGTAGCACT
>CALFWP010000178.1 GCA_937927905.1 uncultured Neomegalonema sp. | reverse complement strand
GGTTTTTTCAATGCCATCGACATCAAGCGCGGCACGGTCAACCGTCAAAGCGACCTCGCGCAAAGCATCTGCATCGGTTTCGGTTGCGTCAAACAGCTCACAATCGGGAATATCCTGCGCCAGTGCGCCCGCATCCGGCAGACCGCAATAGGGGTCATCCGGTGTCTCTTTTGCCATTGCAACAGCGCGCTCCGCCAGTTCTTTCAGAGCGTCCGGCTTGACACTGGAGGACGACACACCGGCCTGTTTTGCGCCGATGATAACACGTATCCCGACATCAAGACTTTCGGAACGCCCGATCTCTTCGATCACTCCGTCCCGGGCGGAGACCTCGATCCCGTCATTCCAGGCGGCTGTTGCAGCGGCCTGTTCAGCCCCTGCTTTCATGGCAAAGTCGAGTATCAGGGCGGCGGCATCGGTAAGGTTTTTCACGCTGTTCTGTCCTGCTTCGGTTTGCGCGGACAATAGCGCGCCCGTACGGTTTGTCGATGCGGCTTTTGCCTGTCTGTATTCAACAGGCGTGTGTTTTACCGGTAATCAACCGGCGCAAGTACACCATCACGCCGGTCTTTGTAACGGTGCCAAAGTTCAACGGCGCGGCGGCCCAGCGGAAAAAGATTTTGCGGCGGCCAGCGGCGCAGGCGGGTTACATCAAACGGGGATACCGCCTTTGCCGTGCCGGCAATCTTTTGCGCGATCTGCCAGCCGAGATAGGGTGCCATAGCCGTGCCGGAACCGCAATATCCGCCTGCATACCAGATACCGCCCAGCTGTCCGGCATGTGCAATGCCGTCACGGGTATAGGCAATGTGGCCGGTCCAGCTGGTTTCGATCTTTGTATCGGCAAGTGATGGAAAAATACCGGTCATGTGGCGGCGCAAACGATCAGTTGCCTGCTCCTCTTTTAGGGGCAGCAAAGATGCACGGCCACCCCAGAGAATACGCTCGCCATCGGGAGAGGGGCGGTAATAGGAGTATGAGGATCGTGTATCGACATACATACGTCCGCCCGGCATCAGTGCACGCACACGGTTCGTCCCCAGACGTTCGGTGCCGATAATAAAACTCGGCAGGGGCATAAGGCTGTCAGCAAAAGGTTTCAGTGCCTTTGAAAAGGACGCTGCATAGCCGTTGGCCGCATAGACAACTTCACGCGCCTCAACCGGTCCACGGGCCGTGTTGACGCGCCAACTCCGGTCAGGCCGGTCAAGCGCAGTGACCGCAGCGTGCCCCTCGACCCTTGCACCCGCGTTGCGCGCTGCTGCCAGAAGGCCCTTATGGAACAGGCCCGGGTGCATCGCATAATGATCCTCATAAAGTATCCCGCCGCAATACGCATCGGTGGCAATTTCGTTGCCCTGATCTTTGGCATCTATAATGCGGCAGTTCACACCGAATGGCCGGAAAACCGTTTCGACGTCTTTTTTCAGGCGCTCAAAATGCTTTGGCGAGGCTGCGGCTAGGAAACGCCCTGTGTTTTCCAGCGCACATTCAATGCCTTCGCGTTTTATGAGATCAACAACAAAGGCCAGCGAAGCCGGCCCTTCCATCATGATGGCACGGGCAGCTTCCGCACCATATTGTTTCGATAGAACATCAAAGCCGGACCTGTGCCCCCAACCGACCATTCCCCCATTGCGTGTCGAGGCACCGTGCCCCGGTTCTTTGGCATCCACCACCAGAACATCCCGGCCCAGCCGTGCCAGCTCTAAAGCACAACTCAGGCCGGTGAAGCCTGCCCCGACAATCAGTACATCGGTTTTTTCCGGCAACGCCCCTTCATTATCCTGCTCCAGCGGCGCGGCCTGGTGCCAGTACGGTGCGTCTTTTTCAAAATGCCAGGTCATTTGGCGAATTTGCCGTATCCGCCCCCGTAATACAATAACGGCAATGCGTCTTCGCGGTGACCCACCTCCACAACACGGCCCAGCAGGATCACATGATCCCCGCCGCCATAGGTATCCAGCAGCACGCAATCAGCAACAGATAACGCAGTCCGCAAAACCGGAGCGCCGCTATGCCAGATTTCGGTCGGATCTGTGTCGCGTATTTTGTGATCCGTCGCAAACCGGTTCGAAAGGTCAGACTGATCCTCGGCCAGAATATTCAGGGCAAAATGTCCCGCGCGCAAAAACGAGGATAACACCGCCGCCCTGTCATCCAGGCAGAACATGGTTAATGCCGGATCAAGGGAAACTGAAGAGACCGAGTTAATTGTCACCCCCAAACCGCCTTCACCTTCGGGCGCACAGGTCACAATCGCCACACCGGTTGCAAACCGGCCGAATGTGGCCTTGAAAGCGAATGTATCGTCGGCATTGCCGCGATTGCTGATAAAACTCACGGGCACCGCCTCTGTATCGGTCTGCTTCGCATTGGCCGCAGTATGGGCCGCCTGTGATCGCATATGGCCGAAAACACTCTACTCTTCAACAAAGACCCGCTTTTCCTGTGAAAATTATGCTTTATTCTGCCTGGTAATGTCGGAAAAAAACTCCTTAATGTCGCAGAACACTCCATCACAGCAGCATAACGTTCAAAACTTTAAGAAGGCGCTGACCGGTTCAAACCGCAGCAATCTATCCCGATACTGCTATCATGACCCGTTTGCCGGAATACTCCGCAAAGATTGCAAAAGGCATTTGACATGAAGATTCATCAGGTCACCACAACAGAGGATATTGCTGAATGTCTGCGGTTACGTGCCGAAGTCTTCATTCAAGAACAAAACGTTCCCGAAGCGGAGGAATGCGACGGCCTTGACGACCAGTGCCTGCACTTTCTCGCTTACCGTGACGGACAATCTATCGGGGCCGCGCGGCTGAATTATCTCACGGACGCATATGCAAAAATCCAGCGTGTCTGTGTTGTAAAATCCGCGAGAAGGACCGGGGCGGGTGCGATGATTGTGCAGGCTGTTATTGACTATGTAAAAAAGGGAGGGCGGCACAGCCTGATTCGCCTCGGCGCACAAACATATGCGCTCGCCTTTTATGAACGGCTGGGGTTTACGGTCTATGGTGATGAATTCATGGATGCGGGCATTCCGCATTACAATATGGAATTGAAACTTTAGCGCCTCCGCCTTTTCCGCGCTGTCTCACACATTCCTTATTGGCTGTTCACGCACCGCGGTATTAATTCAGTCCGTATAAAGCTACGGAGATTTGTGGTGAAACGGTTATTCATTATGATGATGCTGGCTGTTGGTGCGATACCGGCACCAGCGTTCGCCTGCGGCAACGGTGTGTCCTGTGTGCTGGATAATCGTTCCTATCAGGCAAAGACGCCTGAAGGGTGGGACGGGCGTTCGCAGTTGCCGGTCCTGTTGCACTTTCACGGCTGGGGGCGCACCGGAACCAATGTGATCCGCAACAAACGCATAACCGGCGGCACTGACAGCAACGGTGTTTTGCTGCTCGCCCCGGATGGTCTGGGAAAATCCTGGTCATTCTGGAGTGAAAGGCCCCAGGATATCAATTTCGCCAAAGCGGTATTGAAGGATGCGGCAAAGCAATGGCCGGTTGATCCGGAGCGTATCTATATCTCCGGTTTCAGTTACGGCAGCGCCATGGCCTGGTCACTGGCATGTGACAGCGGGGATGATTATGCGGGCTTTCTTGGCATCGCAGGCACTTTATCGAATATCACTTCGCGCAGTTGCCCGACCGGTCCGTTTACGCTTCGGCAGGTGCATGGCGAAACAGATACCGTTATGCGCCCTCCCTGGGGCGCGAACAGTGATACCTGGAAAAAGGCGCTTAACCTGTCCGGTTGCGGCGGGAGCGAACGATCAAAAGAAGGCCGCTTTATACGGCAGAGCTGGACGGATTGCAGCAATGGCCATTCTGTACGGCTGGATATCCATGACGGCGGGCATTTCATTCCGAAAGGCTGGATCAATACGCAACTGAGAGATTTGCTTGACCGCTAGATGCAAAGCATGATTGCTCCTGCCCATGAACAGCCGTAAAAATAAGATGTTTCAGTTTATGAAGAATACGCCATGACACAGGGCGTAACGGACTTTACCCATGCGATCACACGGCGTCCCTCCGCCAGCGTAATCAGCGGCCTGCGCGCCAATGACACCGGCAATCCGGATGTGGCGGTCTTTCTGGATGATCATGCCCGTTATATCGGCGCATTAAAGGCAAGCGGTGCGTCCGTTACGGAATTGTCCGCCATGGAGGATTACCCTGACAGCGTGTTTGTCGAGGATGCTGCGCTGTGCTTGCCCCAAGGGGCGGTTGCCATGCGCCCGGGTGCCCCTTCGCGGCTGGGAGAGGCGGCGGAAATGGAGCCGGTCCTCCGGGGGTTTTACGACGATGTCCGCATTATCGGACACGGGCATATTGAGGGCGGCGATATTCTGGTAACAGAGCGCGAAATCCTTGTTGGTTTGTCCGTACGCACCGATCAGGCAGGTGTTGACGCCTTGTGTGAAGCTGTTGCCGATTGGGGCTGGTCCGTGCGTGTGCTGCAAACACCGCCCGATGTGCTGCATTTCAAAACCGACTGCGGCTTACTGGACGCGCAAACAATTCTGGCAACAAACCGCCTTGCCCGCAGCGGATGTTTTGACGGCTACAGAGTAATCGAGGTCGTGGCGGGAGAGGAACCTTGTGCAAACTGTGTCTGCTTTAATGACGTTGTGCTGTTCCCGCGCGGATATCCTGAAACCTCAGCGCGTCTTAAGAACGAGGGTTAGATACTGGTGGAACTGCCGAATGAACAGGCTGCCC
>CALFWP010000177.1 GCA_937927905.1 uncultured Neomegalonema sp. | reverse complement strand
GCCCGAGATCCTCCTTATGCCAGCGGGAGCGCAAGCGGAACCCGCCGCGGCCTGTCCTGTAAGCATCAATGATATTTTCGCGTGGCTCGACAATAATACCGCCGGTCGGAAAATCAGGCCCCGGGATCAGCTCCGACAGTTTTTCAACGCCTGCATTCGGTGACTTAAGAAGGTGCAACAATCCTTGGCACAGTTCATCCAAATTATGAGGCGGGATAGAGGTTGCCATCCCCACGGCAATGCCTGTCGCCCCGTTCGCCAGCAGGTTCGGGAAAGCCGCCGGCAAAATTTCCGGCTCCAATTCTTCCCCGTCATAATTGGGCCGGAAGTCAACAGCATCATCGCTGAGTCCTTCCAGTAATGTCAGAGCAACCGGTGTCAGACGGCTTTCAGTATAGCGCATAGCGGCCGGGTTATCGCCATCCAGGTTACCGAAATTTCCTTGCCCGTCCACCAGTGGATAGCGACTGACAAAATCCTGTGAAAGACGGACCATCGCGTCGTAAATCGACTGGTCGCCATGAGGATGAAAGCTGCCCATGACTTCACCGACAACTTTAGCCGATTTTTTGAAGCCGCCATCGGGATTCAAACGCATCTGGCGCATGGCATAAAGAATGCGGCGGTGAACAGGTTTCAGGCCGTCCCGCACATCCGGCAAAGCCCTGTGCATAATCGTGGATAGCGCATAGGTCAGATAACGCCCGCCGAGCGCACGGCTCAGCGCCTCATCCACAACGCGTAAGTCCTGATCGTTGTCTTCAGTATCCACTGTTTTGCTCATAGACCGGCTTAAAAATCAGGACAGAGCCGAGCGGAAACCGCACACGTACCCGCTGCAATGTGTCCTGTGGTTTCGGTTGCATCACCGCTAAATAGCGACATTTACCATCAGATACGGCAGAACCCCTGCCAACTGCAACAAAATAAGAACTTCAGCTCTGAAATTTCAAAACCATAATTTTTCGACTTCCGTATTGTCGCATGATAGTTCGGATACATTTTTTCATGCATAATACAAACACGGGCAGAGGACTTACTCATGAGTTATAAAATTCTCATTCTTGGAGCATCATACGGATCGCTTCTTGGTACCAAATGCCTGATGGCCGGACATGACGTGACACTGGTTTGCCGCCAGGCGACAGCAGACCTGATCAATTCCGAAGGAACGGAAGTCCGTTTAAAGTTGAAAGGCGCGACAGAACACCGCCGTATTTTTTCAAATGATCAGCCGGGCACAATAAATGCGGCGCCGCCGGAGGCCGTGAATTTAGCGGATTATGATCTGGTCGGACTGGCCATGCAGGAACCGCAATATGCGCATCCGGCATTGCGCGCATTGCTCAAGGATATAGCGAAAGCCGGTCTGCCGTGTTTGTCGATCATGAATATGCCTCCGCTGGCTTATCTTAAGCGTATTTCCGGTCTTGATCCGGACGGGCTGCGCAGCGCCTATACCGACCCGTCTGTTTGGGACGGTTTTGAACCAGGAAATATATCACTATGTTCGCCTGATCCGCAGGCTTTCCGCCGTCCTGAAGACGCCGCGAATGTACTGCATGTCGGACTGCCGACAAATTTTAAGGCGGCACGGTTCGACTCGGCGGCTCATAACACAATCCTGACCGATCTTGAGGCCGGTATTCAGGATGTGCGTATCGACGGACAAGATGTTCCGGTCAAACTGCGCGTGCACGACGGTTTGTTTATACCTTTAGCAAAATGGAGCATGCTGCTGACCGGTAACTACCGTTGCATCACGTCAAGTGATCCGGTGTCCATCCGCGATGCCGTGCATTGCGACATGGAACTGTCCGGAGAGGTTTATACTTTTGTGGATAATGTCGTCAAAAAACTCGGTGCTGATGTGAAGGATCTTGTGCCTTTCGAAAAATATGCAAAGGCTGCCGAAGGATTACTTAAACCCTCATCCGCCGCCCGTGCTGTTGCCGCCGGCGCGGAAGTCATTGAACGCGTTGATCGTGTGGTGCAATCCGTCGCCGCCACGCTTGGAATGCGACACACAATCGTTGATGAAACGGTTGCCACTGTCGACGCCGAGCTTCAAAAAAACCGAGCCTGATAAGCCGGAGCATAACGGGAATATCATGTGTGTGCGAAGCGCAAGTACAGTATCTATGTGCAAAAAACGGGGTACCATGAAACATGTGATTTTAGGTGCAGCTTTATGTTTTTGCGCTTTGCCAGCCGACGCGCAGGAACATGCGGCAGCGAAAAACCTGTTTAAAGACATCACGAGCCCAATGCGCACGGCACCTGAATCGTTCGGCGGTTATGCCAACGGTTGTCTCGCGGGAGGCGTTAAACTGTTTGAGGACGGGCCGCATTGGGCCGCCATGCGCCTGTCCAGACAGCGCAACTGGGGCCATCCTGAGCTGGCTGATTTTATCGCGCGGTTATCAGCAGGCGCTGCACGTATCGGGTATCATGGCCTGCTGATCGGGGATATGGGACGCGCAAGAGGTGGTCCCATGATCAGCGGGCACCGTTCTCATCAAAGTGGTCTTGATGTGGATATATGGATGCGGCCTATGACAGAGCGGCCCAATAAAAACCAGCGCGAAAGCTGGTCTTCCTATGATGTCGTAAAAGGACGTTCTGCGCTTGACAAAGCGCTTTGGCAAAAAAGCGCATGGCGCGCAATCGAACTGGCCGCCCAGGATACTGCGGTTGCGCGTATTTTTGTAAACCCGGCGATCAAGCGTGAATTGTGCAAAACAACATCCGACGCACCATGGCTCAACAAAGTGCGTCCCTGGTGGGGACATGATGCCCATTTTCATGTGCGGTTATCCTGTCCTGCACATGATAAGGAGTGCGTCGAACAGGCACCGCCGCCCGCCGGAAGCGGCTGCGGCGATGAACTGGCCTGGTGGTTTACGGATGAACCATACAAGCCGAGCGATAAGCCGCCCCCGAAAGACCTGACCATGAACGACCTGCCAAAAGCATGCGGATGGGTATTGGGGGCAAAATGATCAGAACGCTTTTCATGGCGTTTGTTACGCTTGTGACTCCTTCATCGGTCCTAGCACAAGACAGATTTGAAACCGCCGAAAGCCGTACGAAATCAATCAGGTTGTCCGAAGCATCCCCATTGCAAACCCGTTTCGGTAAACTGGAATTTCTGGGCGGGCTGGAATGGTCATCGGAACGTGCGGATTTCGGCGGGCTTTCCGGCGCTATACTGGATGAAGACGGAGTTACACTGACCGCAGTGACCGACAAGGCACATTGGATACGCACCAGATTACAATTTGATGCTGAGGGAGGGTTAAACGGTATCGGAGGGTTTAATATCTGGAGGCTCTACGGTGCGGATGGAAAATTTTTACAACGTCCGTTCACCGATTCCGAAGCCATTACGAGGGATGGCGACACATTACTGATTTCATTCGAGCGTGAACATCGTGTGTCGCGTTTTGAAGGGCTTTCCGGACCCGAAATCACAACAGTCAAAATGCCGGATTTTTCCAATCTGCAAAGCAATAAAGGCATTGAGGCATTAGTGAAACTTCCGGATGGCCGTCTGTTTATGCTGGCTGAAGAGCCGCCACTTTTTACCGGCGGCAAACATCACATCGGATGGGTGCTGGGTGGAGAAACGAAACGACAGATGACGCTGCGCCGGAGCGGGTCCTACAGCCCGACTGATCTTGCGCTCAGTCCGGATGGACAAACCGTCTATCTTCTGGAGCGGCGGTTTTCATATATCGGCGGACCGGGCATGCGTATCAGCCGGTTTCCGGTCAGTGTTCTGGATGGCAACAGAAGAATTAAACCCGAAACACTGGTTGACCTTGGATCCGGATATGAAATTGATAATATGGAAGCGTTGGTCACACGTAAAAGTGTGGATGGTGCCACAGAACTTCTGGTCCTGTCAGACGACAATTTCAGCAACTGGCAAAGAACCTTATTGCTTCATTTCCGCGTTTTAAAATAAATGGTTGAGGGTTTTTAAACCACCACCAAAGAGATACAGTTCGCCGGTTTATGGACGAACAGTGTTTTTTATGCGCGGCCTGTCCGTACCTTCTTCATGGCGATGCCGCGATGTAGATCAGTGTGCCACTGCAGCGGCTACACTTTCGTCGATCATGCGCCCTTCGGCAAAACGGTCCAGGCTGAACGGTGCGGCCACCACATCCGGTTCGCCTCGTGCGATGGTCGCGGCAAAGCAGTGGCCGGACCCGCAGGTTGCCTTGAATCCTCCGGTGCCCCAGCCGCAATTGACAAAAACGCCGTCTACCGGGGTTTTCGAGATAATCGGCGAACGGTCGCCGGTGATATCCACGATCCCGCCCCATTGCCGCAGCATCCGCAGGCGCGATATAATTGGGAATGTCTCGACCAGTGCTGTCACCGTCTCCTCGATATGATGGAACGACCCGCGCTGTGTATAAGCGTTATAGCCGTCAGTGCCGCCGCCGATGACCAGTTCGCCCTTATCCGACTGGCTCATATAGCCATGGACGGTATTGGCCATCACCACGATATCGAGACAGGGTTTGATCGGTTCCGACACCAGTGCCTGTAACGGCACGCTTTCCAGCGGCATCCGGAAACCGGCCATATCCGTCAGCCGCGAGGTATTTCCGGCCACAACGATCCCCAGCTTGCCGCATTTGATCGTACCGCGCGTGGTCTGAACACCAGTGACTTTGCCGCCATCACGGTCAATGCCAAGAACTTCGCAGTTCTGGATAACATCCACACCCAGATCATCCGCCGCCCGCGCATAGCCCCAAGCCACCGCATCATGTCGTGCTGTGCCGCCGCGCGGCTGCCACAACCCGCCCAGAACCGGAAAGCGCGCATCAGGGGATGTGTTGATTATCGGGCAGATTTCTTTAACCCGCTCGGTATCCGCCCATTCGGTATAGATGTTGTTCAGACGGGTGGCATGGTGGGTCCGCTGCCAGGCACGTTTTTCATGCTCGGTCTGCGCCAGCATCAGCACACCGCGCGGGCTGAACATTATGTTATAATTCAAATCCTGGGACAATGTTTCGAAAAGACTGCGGGACAGTTCGAACAATGCCGCGGAACTGTCCTGCAGGTAGTTCGAGCGGATAATCGTTGTATTTCGTCCGGTATTTCCGCCGCCAAGCCAGCCCTTTTCGACCACCGCAACATTTGTGATACCGTGATTTTTCGCCAGGTAATATGCCGTGGCAAGCCCGTGTCCCCCTGCCCCGACAATGACCACATCATATTCAGGTTTCGGATCCGGAGACCGCCAGGCTTTTTCCCAGCCCTGATGGTGCGACATGGAATTGCGCGCAAGCGAAAAGATCGAATAACGGGGTTTGCGTTTTGCCGTCATAACCTGTCTCCGATATGGCCGTTGCGCAGTTTATTGCGCAGTTCAAGCTATTGACGCCGCACCGATAACGCCGTTCAATATCAACTTACCGACATGCAGCGAAAGGTCCATCTTGTCGCAAGCGATACCGGCCCATAGAATCTGCCGGTCTATACAGGAGGATTCGGCTCTGTTTTGGTTTGTTGCAGCACTTTTAACCATAGTCTGCGCTCTGGCGATGGCTTTTCCGTTTTTGCGGCCGGGATCGGCCCCCTCTTCACGGTCGGCACATGAGATCGAGTCTTTTGAGGCGCAGTTACGCGAAGTCGACAGCGATTTGCTGCGCGGTGTTCTGACAGATACGGAAGCCGATGCCGCCAGAATCGAACTGTCGCGCAGATTGCTGAATGCCGCCGAAGAAGCCGAACGGGATGCCGATGCCGGAAGAACCCCGCCGAAACTCAGCACCACCATCGGAATCGGTGCCGCACTCGGCGTCACGCTGATTGGCACGGGTGTTTACAACTCAATCGGCAGTCCGGGATTTAACGATCTGCCGCTCGCCCAGCGGGATTTCAACGCCGAACGGATCGCAAGCCGCCCGTCACAGGAACAGCTGGAACTGGCCTTTGAAAAACGCGGGCGTGAAGCGCCGCCACCGAGCCAGGCCAGAGCACAAATGCTTGACCTTACGGAAAAGGTTAAAGAGCGTCTGTCACAAAAACCGGATGATGCCGAAGGCTGGTCCGTCCTCGCACGCGGCCTGATGTCACTGGAGATTTTCGATGAAAGCTGGCGCGCGTTTGAAAAGGTGACCGAATTGGACCCTGCCCGTGCCGACGCCGGCCTTTATTCCAATATGACCGAAGCTATGTACATGGCAGCAGGCGGAATTATGTCACCGCAGGCAGAAGCCGTCGTTGATAAGGCACTGCAAAAAGACCCCGGTTTTCATCATGCTTTATTCTTCAAAAGCATCGCACTTGTCCAGCGCGGCAAGGGACGTGAAGGCATCGAAGGCTGGATAAAAATGCTGGAAACCGCACCGCCGGATGCGCCGTGGATTGAACAGGTTCAGAACAATATCCGTGAAGCCGCAACTGATATCGGTGTTATTCCACCAGCAAATCTGGTGCCTAAGACGGATGAACAAAGGGCTACTGAAGAACAGGCCGCCATGATTGAGGGAATGGTCAACGGCCTGGCAAAACGCCTAGAAATTGATCCGGATGACCTTGAGGGCTGGCTGATGCTGATCCGCTCCTACCGTATGCTGAATCGCGAGGCCGATGCAAAAGCGGCACAAGAAAAAGGGCTTGCCATTTTTGAAGGGGATGAAGCCGCAACAGCGCAGTTACAGGAGGCCCTGTGAAGCACCGCCTCAGCCCGGAACAGTTTGCAGAGGCCGTATGCAATGGTGCACTGATCGGACTTGACCCTGGCACAAAGACCATCGGTGTTGCCGTCTGTGATGAACGGCACAGCCTTGCCTCGCCGTTGGGGACAGTTCGGCGGACAAAACTGACCCGTGATCTGGAGGCTCTGCGCAGCATCATAACGGAAAGAGCCGCGAGTGGTATTGTGGTCGGCCTGCCTTTGCATATGAACGGTGATGCGGGACGCCGTGCGCAATCGGTCAGGGCATTTGTACGCAATCTGGAGGACGCGTTCGGTCTGCCGGTTTTGTACTGGGATGAAAGGCTGTCTTCTTTTACCGCAGAAGAGTCCATGAAAGAGGCCGGTATCGGATACAGCAAACGTGCGGATATCATCGATAGCGCCGCTGCCGCTGTGATCCTGCAAGGGGCTATCGACCGGCTTTCGGAAATTGCGCAAAGCGCGTAAGGGTATCTCCTATGAATGATTTCGGTGATGAAGTCTGGAAACGCGACGAAATTGACTCGCCCTGCATCAAGGTCTGCGTCCTGCACCCCGGCGCAAAGCTTTGCATGGGATGCTTTCGCACCGGCGAGGAAATTGCACGCTGGTCACGCATGGATGCCTCGGAAAGACAGAGTATCATGGCTGAATTGCCGTCGCGGGAGCCGCAAATTGCCGCCGCCGCTCCTATTATGCGCCCCGGACGCAGGGCAAACCGCCGCTTTGCAAAGCGAAATACGGAATGAAAAAACTTGCACCTCTGTCCGTGGTTCTTCTCGCCGGTTGTGAACATATCAGCGACCGCACAGCGGATGTTTTCAGCAGCACCGACGGCATTATGCGCATTGTTACTGCCGTGTTACTGCTGGCGCTTGTGGCTGGCGGTGTAAGCGTACGCGCACAGGGCGGCTGGCTGAAAACCGTCCGCAATGCCATCGCGATCATACTCGCCTTTCTTGCGCTGATAGTCGGGTATACTTATAAAGACCAGCTGAGTGGCGTTTACGGGCGGGTAAAGGCAGAACTGATCCCCGGTTCAGCCCAAAGCATCGGCGGCGGTGAAGTCGTTCTAAGGCGCGGTGCATTCAGCGGACAATTCGAAACAACCGCGCTTGTCAACGGTGTGCGTAC
>CALFWP010000176.1 GCA_937927905.1 uncultured Neomegalonema sp. | reverse complement strand
CTTGCTTCGTGCTAGCGAAGGCTTATGGAGAAGAGCTTACGCGTTATCGGGATTGATCCGGGCCTGCGGCATACCGGCTGGGGCATTGTGGATGCAGCGGGGTCGCGGCTTTCGCATGTTGCCCATGGTGTGGTTTCCCCTAAGGGTGAAGATCTTGCTATGCGTCTGCATGATTTGCGGCAACAGCTTTCGGCTGTTGTAATCCGCTGGTCTCCGCATTGTGCCTCCGTGGAACATACGTTTGTTAACAAAGATGCAGTCGGAACGCTTAAGTTGGCCCATGCCCGGGCGATTGCCCTGCTGGTTCCGGCAGAAAACGGTTTGTCCGTGGCGGAATATGCGCCGAATGCCATCAAAAAGGCGGTGGTGGGCGTTGGTCATGCGGATAAATCACAGGTTGCCCATATGATCGCCATGCTGCTGCCCGGGGTAAAACCGGGTAAGGCGGATGCGATTGATGCGCTGGCGGCGGCGATTTGCCATGCACATCGTGCGCCTGCGCTGTTGCGTATGACGGCGTTAGCGCCATGATCGGGCGGCTGACCGGCGAGGTGGCGCATATCGCCGAGGATCATGTGCTGCTTGATGTCGGCGGTGTCGGGTATGTGGTGTACTGTTCGTCACGGACTTTGGGCGCTTTGCCCCCTGCCGGAGAGGGTGCGCGGCTTTATACCGAAATGCTGGTACGTGAAGACCTGATGCAGCTTTTCGGGTTTCCCAGCATTGCAGAGCGCGAATGGCACCGGCTTTTGACCACGGTACAGGGCGTCGGGGCTAAAGTGTCTTTAGGTATTCTAGGGACATTAGGAACAGACGGGATCAGCCGTGCGATTTCCCTTAGTGATGCGACAACTGTGCGGCGTGCGCCCGGGGTCGGGCCGAAACTGGCAACGCGCATCGTCAATGAACTGAAGAACAAGGCCCCTGCGATGATGGTGTCTGCGGGTTCAGAGGTGAACAGCACCATGCAGAAAACACATACGCAGATCACCGGAGGCGATGCGTCCGGCAGTGATGCACCCGTCAATGACCCTGCAGCCGGTGCGGATGCGTTATCCGCATTGATGAATCTCGGTTATGACAGCGCCGAGGCCGCAGAAGCGGTGGCCCGTGCCGCCTCTAATTTACCCGATGCCGATGCGGGTGCATTAATCAAGGCCGCGCTCAAGGCGCTGGCTCCTGCGGGGTGAACATGACCGGAGAAAGCCGTCTGATCCATGCCGATCCGCAGGAGGAGGACGCCCCTGATGCGGCGCTGCGGCCGAAATCCTTGTCGAATTTCATCGGTCAGGAGGCCGTACGCGCGAATCTGCACGTTTTTGTCGAGGCGGCAAAGACACGTGGCGAGGCGATGGATCATGTGTTGTTACATGGTCCGCCCGGCCTCGGCAAAACCACATTAGCGCAGATTGTTTCCCGCGAGTTGGGTGTGAATTTCCGTATGACCTCCGGACCGGTGATTGCCCGTGCCGGTGATCTAGCTGCTGTTCTGACCAACCTTGATGCGCGCGATGTGCTGTTTATTGACGAGATTCACCGCCTGAACCCTGCAGTAGAAGAAATTCTCTATCCCGCGATGGAGGATTTCGAGCTTGATCTGGTCATTGGCGAGGGGCCGGCGGCGCGCACGGTCCGCATCGACCTTCAGCCCTTTACACTTGTGGGTGCGACCACGCGTCTGGGGCTTTTAACAACACCGCTGCGGGACAGGTTCGGTATTCCGCTGCGGCTGAATTTCTATAATATTGCGGATCTGAAAACGATTATCACCCGCAATGCCGAATTACTCGGTGCCGGGATTACGGCGGATGGTGCGCTGGAAATCGCAAAACGGTCCCGTGGAACACCGCGTATCGCGGGGCGGTTGCTGCGCAGAGTCCGCGATTTTGCCATTGTCGAAAGTGACGGTATAATCACCCGTGAACAGGCGGATCATGCGCTTGGCCGCCTTGAAGTTGATGAGGCGGGACTGGATCAGCTTGACCGGCGCTATCTGATGTGCATCGCCGAAAATTACGGTGGCGGGCCGGTCGGGGTCGAGACACTGGCAGCAGCATTGTCCGAAGCACGGGATGCGATTGAAGATGTGATTGAACCTTATCTGTTGCAACAGGGCCTGATCGCACGAACGCCGCGCGGACGGATGCTCGGACAGAAGGCATGGGCACATCTGGGGTTGCAGGCCCCGCGCAGCAATGATCTCTTTGACGCATAGGCAAATGCCGGTGTGTGAACGGAGCTGTATTGCAGGGGAGGATCACGGATGACGGCTTGTTACGCTGTGGCTGATTGGGGCACGACATCCTTCCGCCTGTGGTTGCTTGACCGTAGCGGCTCTGTGCTCGCTTCGCGCCGTTCAGCGGATGGTCTGATGGCGATCGGGGGACGCTTTGCCGAGACCCTGGAGGCGCATTTGTCGGCAATTGGTGCCGGTGAGACGGTGCCGGTCGTTATTTGCGGTATGGCCGGTGCAAAAAACGGCTGGCAGGAGACTCCATATCTCACGGCCCCTTGCGCATTGGCTGATATCTCCCGTGCGGCTGTGAAAGTGAAACGCCGGAACCGCGATATCCATATCCTGCCCGGAATCTGCCAACCGGATCCGGCGGATGTCATGCGCGGAGAGGAAACCCAGATTTTCGGATACGACAGGGACGGAATTTTCTGTCTGCCCGGCACGCATTCCAAATGGATCACGGTTGAAGAGGCACACGTCACGCGGTTTTCCACATGGATGACCGGCGAATTATTCGCTTTGCTCTCTTCACAATCCGTTCTGTCGGGTATGGCCACCGGCGTTGCAGTAGCTGATGATGCGTTTCTTGCCGCGTTCAATGCTATCCTTGATTGTCCGGAACATTTCACCAATGCATTGTTCGGGTTGCGGGCGCGTCCTTTGCTGGATCAAACAGGCGGCGGAGCATCGGCCCTGTCCGGTATGCTGATCGGACTGGAATTGGTCGGTGCAGGCGTTTCCGGAGAGGTAACACTGATCGCATCGGGCCCGCTCGCGGAACTTTATGCCGCCGCTTTGGAGGAAATCGGTGCAACCGTTACCCGTGTTGATGCCGAAGCGGTTACGCAAGCCGGTTTGTTCAAAGCGGCCTGTGATATCCTGAAAACAGGAGAGCGCGTATGAAAAGGACCCCATGGCCAAAGTTGACCTGCCCCCTTGTGGCCATCCTGCGCGGTGTGAAGCCCTGTGAAATCGGGGCCATCGGAACGGCACTGATGGAGGAGGGGTTCGAGGTGATTGAGATTCCCCTCAACTCTCCGGAACCGTTCCGGTCCATTGAAATACTGTCAGGTCTTGCCCCTGATCATGTGCTGACAGGGGCCGGTACGGTCTTAACACAGGATGATGTTGACCGCCTGCAGGATGCGGGGGGACGTTTGTTCGTATCGCCGAATATTGATCCGCCTGTTCTTATGCGTGCGACTGCCCATGGCATGGTCACAATGCCGGGCGTATTTACGCCTACGGAGGCGTTGTCAGCTGTTGCCGCCGGTGCATCGGCCTTAAAGGTCTTTCCGGCCAGTGTTCTTGGCCCCGGGGGGATCAACGCGATCCGTGCCGTTTTACCGCCTGACATCGCAGTGGCAGCGGTCGGCGGGGTTTCGGAGACGGATTTTACAGCCTATGCCGCTTCCGGTCTGAAAAGTTTCGGCCTGGGGTCAAGCCTTTATGCCCCCGGCCTGTCCGCTCATGAGGTCCGCCAACGTGCCCGCCATGTTATGGCTGTATATAAAGACGTGTTTACTGCCGCATAAGCGACAGAACACATGGTTGCCTGACACGATTTATGAACAGGATCATGATGCAAAATTCTGGGTTGCGACAATATCACCGCAGATATCAGGATTGCTTTGAAAGCTGCCGCCGCTGCCCAATCTCGTAAATCCGGGTCTCATCAGGTTTTCCCAGTGATCGGGCGAGTTTTCCCACTGTTTTACGAAACTGTCCGCCAGCGTGTTGTACGTATGCGGTTCGACAAGGCTGTCATTGAGTGTGAACTGGCATTTCTCAACGTCAACAATGTAGAAAGGCTGCCCTCCGCCGATTTGCAGGCGGGGCCGGGTGGCAATATTTTCTCCGGCAGTCCGGATGCGGACATTTTCCCCGTGCAGGCGGTCACGCAATGTTTCCCGCCCGGAAACAGGGGAGGTGTGGCTGAAAAATCCGCGGGTCGCCATGTCCTGTGAGTGTGTAATGGCCGCGCGTTGTAATCCCGGGTCTCCGACCAGCGGCCTTACACCGTTTTCACATCGTATTTTATTGGTGTAATGCCGGATTGCAGCATCAAACAAAATGTTATCAAAGTCCTGTTGCAAAACCGGTTTGTCAAATCGTGCGTCAAGAGGCTGTGAAGTACATACGATGACAGGTGCGCCGCCTGCGCCGATAACCCCTGATGCGAATGACCCCTGTTGCAGGGTGTTGTCTTCCGCGCATGCCGTGAGAGTAAAGCCCGCTGCAATAGTTAATAAAAATTTACCTGTACTTTGATGCATCTTCATTTTCTGCCAGTTTGTTCCCGTTTTACGATATTACGCAATTATGATTTTATGTTTTACGGCATATTCTTTTTGGCATTCAATTTAAAATCGCCAACTTAACTGACCGTCAAGTGCCTGTCGTGCATAATCAGCGCAAGTTGTGTTATTTGCCATTCATAAAAGGCGTAAAACTCATGGTTCTAAACGCTCGTCTTGCCATATATGCGGCCGCTGCGGTCGTCTTTTCCAGCTCTGCTGCTGTGGCGGGCTCACTTAATTCCTACAATACGTCCAATACGCCTGTTGTGACGCATAACAACCTGGGCCCGGCTCCGTCATTACTGCAACCGGCTTATGCGCCTGGACCCCACGGGACAGGCGACAACGGGTTTTATGATCTGAGCAAAGGCAATAATGATACCTTCGGGTATAAACAAAGTCATGCCTGCGGCGGTGCATTGGATGGTGAGACATGTCTTGTCATTCTGAACGATCACATGCGCCGTGTCCGCCTGGAGCGCGATGCCGGTACTATCCTTGTCGGCAATCCGGCCATTGCCGATGTAACGGTCCTTGGTAAAGACACGATCTTTGTGTCCGCCCGGTCTATCGGAGCAACGAATATTATTGTTCTTGATGAAAATAATAATGAAATCAGAACTTTTGAAGTTTTCGTCCGTGAACCCACCACAAAGCGTGTTGTGCTGCGAAATGCGGGCCTTGCCGAAAATTACCAGTGTGCGCCGAATTGCCTACGCGCCTTGACACAGTCCGATGCCCCGGGTGCACATAGTACCGCTTTGGGCGTTATTCAGGCTGACATCGGGTTGGATCAGACAGCAATAGGCCTGCAATCCGGGCAAAACCCAAGCACCAATCCTGATGCTATTTCACCACCATCGGCACCACAAAGTTCAGGCCCTTCATCACAAGCCAATCCTGCAGCAGGGGGCACACAACAAAGTAGGGCAAGTGTGTCATCCGGTTCAAGTAGTGAAACTATAAGCGTCGAATAAGAACTGTTTTTGCAATGGAAAATCAGGGTATAATCAGCCCTGAATTCAGACCAAATAATTTTATCCTTATAATGCATCGCTGATTTGTCAGCGATGCATATTTATTTTAAATATATATCAAATAATTAAAATACAGTAATATTTGACTTTATTATTTTGATGAATTAAAATTTTATTCAGTGTAGAGTGATAGTACTGAAATCCAAACAGGATACGTGCTATTTGTTTCAGAAAATTGATATATGGGCGATTACCAGGCAGGTGAATCCGCTGCAGATGAGTGTGTTCTGCATTATCTTTGCCGTTCTTCTGGCGGTTTCATCCTGTCATCTGTTCTGGTTCTGGTATAAGGATTATGTTCCGGATGGTGTGACGGTTGTAACTGTTCTGGTATCGGTTCTGGTTGCGGCTCCGATGGTACATATGTTCGTGATGACCGTCTATACCCTGCAAACCGCCAATGACCGTCTGGTACAAACCAAAACCAAACTTAATTTCAAAAATGAAGAGCTTGCAAAAACCAAGAATGCGCTGACGGAATTGAATCAGGATTTGGAAGCCCGTGTCACAGAGCGTACCTGGGAATTGAACGAGGCACTGAAAATTGCCGAGACGGCAAATGAAAGCAAGTCGATGTTTCTTGCGAACATGAGTCATGAATTGCGGACACCTTTGAACGGGATCATCGGATTTGCCGAATTGATTGCGAACCGCAAGATTTTGTTTGCAGACCTTCAGGATGAAAAAATTGATGAATATGCCGACGCGATACAAAGCTCCGGCCATCATTTGCATTCCATGGTCAGTGATCTTCTGGATCTTTCAAAAATTGAAGTTCATCAGTTCGATATTAATACCGCTCCGGTCTCCCTTCATCAGATTATGGGTGATGTCCTTCAGATATTCGAGCCGACGGCACATGCCCGGCGTCAGACCATCGAAGTTAACATGCCTGAACATAAAGTTATATTCCCTTCGGACTTGCGTGCATTGCATCAGATACTGACAAATATTGTGTCCAATGCACTGAAGTATTCCGAGGACGACGCAATCGTGATCATTTCGGTCGATGCTGCGCCGGATTTAATGCGTTTTGAGATCAGGGATTATGGTATCGGCATGTCACCTGAAGCGATTTCGAACGCAACCAAACCGTTTTCGAGATTTTCGGATGCGCATATTGCTTCGGGCGAAAGTGTCGGCCTTGGCTTGTCGATTGTCAGCAAGTTGTGTGATTTACTTGGCGGAAAACTTGTTCTTAATAGCGTTGAAGGTCACGGCACGACGGCCGTCGTCGAGTTGCCCGTTGAGAGTATAGACACCGGCGAGCCGGATGCGGACATATCAAATCCGGAAGAATTATTGAGTTTTGCAAGTTAAAGCGTCGAGCATTTAACTTGATCCATACCCACCCTCACATGTATTGGTTCCGATGTGATCTGACAGTTGGCCGGTTTTCGGCGGCGGCTGTCAGATCGAATTCAGTTCAGCAGTTTTTCGCTCCAGATATCCTTTCCGTCGATCATGGTCTGAAGAGGTGTCCTGCCACAACACATTTTGCCCTGATGGGTGCGTTCGGTGTTGTAATGGACGAGCCATTCATTAAGATCAGCCTGAAGCTTGCCTATGGTTTCATACAGCGTTTTGCGGAACACGACCTGATAGAATTCCTGCAGGACGGTCTTGTGGAATCGCTCGCAGATACCGTTCGACCTACAATCGATCCACAGGATCGATTGCTTAGCGGCCTCACTTTGGGGTGATTTGACCTTGGTTTTGGTGTGCTCGATGTCATTGATGGCCAGGAAGAGCTGGTAATCGTGTGTGTCGACGAGCCCGCAATATTTGGACCTGTCGCGGGATTGTACCGCTCCTTTGATCACGTATCGTGTTGCAAAGGAGATGAAAGATGGGTCCACGACCGACAGAGGAATTCCGAGCAGAGGTGGTGCGCGTAGCACTGACGAGTGGTCTGCCGCGTAAGC
>CALFWP010000175.1 GCA_937927905.1 uncultured Neomegalonema sp. | reverse complement strand
GTTTTTACTAACGTAATACATTGAATGACGCGTTAAATCAGCGGAGGCGAACCATGATCGGCGGAGCGATGCTTTTGTGCGCGGTCAGCGCAATGGCCGTTATCATTGTCTGGAGCATCAGGCGCGATGATATGGCGGACGTCTATGCCCGCGACGGCTTTCTTGCTTTGAAAAATTTTACCAAGACTAAAAAGTATTCCCATAAAAACAAAGAAGACGAAAAACCCGAACACACCGAGAAAAACCGCCAAGTTCAAAAACTCAGAAAAATGCGCTTTAATCCGGACGAAATGGCCGAAATTGAAGACGAGGCGGAAGCGACATTGCCGGAGTTTGTCCGCAATGCACGCAGGGAGTACTGATATATGCGTGTCCTGACCGTTACCTCTCTTTATCCGAATGCCGCACAACCCAACCATGCCGTGTTTGTCGAAAACCGGATGCAGCGCGTTCATGCAACCGGCGAGGCCGACATTACAGTAATTGCGCCAACACCCTGGTTTCCTTCAAAAAATAAGATTTTCGGCAGCTATGCGACTCATGCTGCAATACCGAAAAGCGAGATACGCCACGGGATACGTATTGATCACCCCCGTTATGTCATGATCCCCAAAATCGGAATGCAGTCACAACCGGCATTCTATCACCGCGCCATAAAACGCGCCGCGGCAAATCTGATCGAGGAAACAGGGCCATTTGATCTGATAGATGCGCATTACTTTTATCCTGATGGCGTGGCGGCGGCAAAGCTGTCCGAGGATTTAGGCATCCCTTTTACCTGCACAGCACGCGGAACGGATATCAACCAGATTCCAGGCATGAGCGAGTTCGGTCGGACAGCTGTTCTGGAAACGGCGCGACGCGCCACGGCATCCATAACTGTTTGTGAAGCTTTACGGCAGGAGTTGATCGACCTTGGCGCTGAAGGGTCGAAAATTCACACTTTGCGCAACGGTGTCGACCTGCAGGCTTTTCATGCCCCACAGGTTCCACGCGAAGGATTAAAGGCAACTTACGGCATTCCGGTTGATGCGCCTCTTGTTGTGTCCGTTGGCGGCCTGGTTGAACGTAAGGGGCATCACCTTACGATTGATGCCGTTGCGGGTCTGGAGAACGTGCATTTACTCATCGCAGGCAGCGGACCGGAACAAAATGTTCTTCAGGCGCGTATCGAGGGTCTCGGGGTCACGGATCGTGTTAAGCTTGTCGGTCCGGTTCCCCATAAAGCCCTATCGGATTTCTACGGTGCTGCCGATCTCTCCGTCCTGGCCTCCAGCCGTGAGGGATGGGCGAATGTGCTTTTGGAATCGATGGCTTGCGGAACACCCGTTGTTGCAACATCCGTCTGGGGCACACCGGAAGTGGTTTGTGTGCCGGAGGCGGGCTTATTGACCACTGAACGCAATGCCGAAACGATACGCTTTCAGATACGTTCACTTTTGCAGCAGCTGCCGGACCGGAATGCGACCCGTGCCTATGCGGAAAAATTCTCATGGGATGATACAGTAACCGGTGTCATTGATGTCTTTAAAGATGTCGTTGCACGTCACAACACACGGGTCTCCGGTTAAAATAGCGGGTCATTATTCTACCGGAAAGCGGCTTTCCCTACCCCTATGCGTCTCTAATGCTGGAAACACCGTTCCTGATGTTCTAAACCCCGCTGCATGAGTGCAATAGGACATAACAGCGGCGGGGTTCTTCCGCCTGAAATCGCGCGGCGACGAACCTTTGCGATTATCTCCCACCCTGATGCGGGCAAGACCACACTGACGGAAAAGCTACTGGTTTATGGCGGTGCCATCCAGACCGCGGGTGCCGTGCGTGCGCGGGGTGAACAGCGCCGGGCGACATCCGACTTTCTGAAGATGGAGCAACAGCGCGGCATCTCTGTCTCCGCCTCCGCCATGACGTTTGAATGGGGCGATTGCTGGTTCAACCTGCTGGACACGCCCGGACACGAGGATTTTTCCGAGGATACATACCGCACGCTTACCGCTGTTGACGCTGCCGTTATGGTGATTGACGCCGCTAAAGGGATCGAGCCGCAAACGCTGAAACTCTTCGAAGTCTGCCGAATGCGCGACCTGCCCATTCTGACATTCGTCAATAAGATGGACCGCGAGGCCCGCGATACCTTCGAAATTATCGACGAAATTCAGGAAGCCCTTGCCTTGGATGTTACACCGGCCAGCTGGCCCATCGGTATGGGGCGGGAGTTTCTGGGCACCTACGACATTCTCAATGACCGCCTGGGCCTGATGGACCGTGCCGACCGCCATAAAAAGGCGGAAAGTATAGAAATGAGCGGCCTTGATGATCCAGAACTCGCAGGTCACATGAGTGCGGAACAACTTGATGAATTGCGGGAAAACGTCGAAATGGCGCGGGAACTGCTGCCCGCCTTTGATACGCAATCCTTCCTTGAGGGGCATATGACCCCGATCTGGTTCGGCTCTGCGATCAATTCATTCGGAGTGCAGGAATTGCTCAGCGGCCTGGCCGCTTACGCACCGCCACCGCAAGCCCGCAATACAGAAAGCCGCGCCGTGGCACCGGAAGAAAAAAAAGCCACCGGCTTTGTCTTTAAGGTGCAGGCGAATATGGACCCCAAACACCGCGACCGCGTAGCGTTCCTGCGGCTGTGTTCAGGCAAATTCAATCGCGGCATGAAGATGCACCATGTGCGCAGCGGTAAACCGATGGCGATTTCAAACCCTGTGCTTTTTCTGGCCAAAGACCGGGAACTCGCAGAAGAAGCCTGGGCAGGCGATATTATAGGCGTACCGAACCACGGACAGCTTCGCATCGGCGATGCGCTGACCGAGGGCGAGAACCTAAGGTTTTCCGGCATCCCGTCTTTCGCGCCGGAGCTGCTGCGCACCTGCCGCGCTGGGGACCCGATGAAGGCCAAGCACCTTGATAAAGCCCTTACACAATTTGCAGAGGAAGGCGCGGCCAAGTTGTTCAAACCGGAGATCGGCGGCGCGTGGATTGTCGGTGTGGTCGGTGCCCTGCAATTCGACGTGCTGTCGAGCCGGATTGAGACGGAATACTCCCTGCCTGTCCGCTTTGAGGCCACCCAATACCGCGAGGCCCGCTGGATTCTGGGCGAAAGAAAAACTGTCGAAGCTTTTGTCGCCAAGGAAAAGGGCCAATGCGCCATGGACCATGACGGCGACCCGGTCTTTATGATCCGCATCCCGTGGGATGTTGACAGGGTAGAGCGGGATTATGACGGGATTACATTGAGCCGCACGAAAGAGATGCTGATTTAAGCTATTAAGGACACCACCCTATGATTACCCGTATCGGCACCACAGCCCGCGCTTCGAAAATCGTCAAACATAACGGCATTGCCTATCTGTCCGGCCAGGTGGCCGAGGGCGACACGATTCAGGAACAGACCGCCGCCTGTCTTGCCAAAATCGACGCCCTCCTGGACGAGGCAGGCAGCTCACGTGAAAAAATGCTGCGTGCGACGATCTGGCTGTCGGATATGAAAGACTTCGCCGGTCTGAATGAAATTTGGAACGACTGGGTGCCGGACGGTCACGCCCCGGCACGCGCCTGTGGAGAGGCAAAGCTTGCCCGCGATATCCTCAAGGTGGAAATCATCGTCGATGCCGTATGCAACTGACCCACGCACCGCAAGCCGCACAACATATAATCAGGCTTGCATATTGCGCCGGTATGTTGCCGGTGCAAAACCGACCGCCTTTTTAAACATCCGCCCGAACGAGGCTTCGGATTGATAGCCGGTGCTTTCTGCAACTTCGATGATCGGCGCGGAAGTTTCCGCCAACATTTGTTGTGCAATCTGCATCCGCCATTGGGTAATATAGTTGAAGGGCGTCATTGCCATAAGCTGCGAGAACGTATTCACAAACGATGTACGTGACATCCCCGCGATGCCGGATAAATCCTCTAAATTCCAAGCAAAACTGGGTTTTTCATGAATAGCTGACAGCACACGCCCGATCTGCGGATTGGCAAAAGCGGACATAACAGACCGATTTGCACCAACAGTCGCCAGGTAAGAACGCAGAGCCTGAGCAAAAATTATTTCAGATAGCTTCAGGGCAATCAGATCATTGCCGATACCTTCGCGTCCTGCTTCCGCGCCGATAATCCGCAATGTGTTTTCCATCCAATTGCCGGAGCTTTCGCCGTAATTGCGGATGAGTATATAAGACGGCAATGTCTCAATCAGTGGATGACTAACATAACCATCAAAAGCGAAATGCCCACAAATCAAATGCGTTTCATGTTGCGTTCCGTGAGCCCCGTAAACGAGTGTTCCGCTACCGGTGAATCCTGACTTCTCGATCATCTGATCAAGCGGCAAGGCATCGGTTTCGGTATCCGGATCACAAAACAGCGTATGTTTCGCCCCGTGCGGAATAATAATCAGGTCACCCTGCTCCATCGCAACCGGCATTGATTCATTTGCAATGCGGACAAGACAACGCCCTTTATAGGCAAAATGATACCGCGCGACATTTTCAAACGCCGGAACTTGCACACCCCATGGCGGTGTGAATGAAGTACGGAAATACAGCGCCCCTTTGAGGCGCATGCGAGATAATATATCACTTAAAGCATCCATGCTTCCATATTACCAGATGTGAACCGATAATCCAGTCACATGTACCACAGATCAAAAAATACGGACTTTTGATCATTCATAAATTCCCCGGATTCGGTTTTCCTTATCTCAACGCCAAACTTTTTGATGCGTGATGAAATGGGAGAACGATCATGAATTTTAAATTTTCCGCAATTGCCGCATGTGTATTGCTGGTATTGCAGGCATGTAGCCAGGCAACTGCCCCGGCACAGGAAGCTGCTACCCCCTCGCCCGCTGATCTAAATGATCTGGAAATCGCTCATGTCGCTTATACAGCGGATGAAATTGATATCCGCTATGCACACCTGGCCCTCGCGATTTCCGAGAATCCGACCGTTCATGACTTTGCAAAAACCATGATCCGCGATCATACGGCAGTGAATGAACAGGCGCTTGCATTGCTTGATAAACTTGGAGCAGAAGCTCAGGATAACTTTCTCAGCAAGCAGCTTGTGAAAAATTCTGACGCTCTGGTTGATGAAATGAGCCTTCTGCGCGGCGATACCTTTGACCGCCGGTATGCCCAGAACGAACTTGATTATCACAGAGCCGTCAATGGCCTGGTCGCGGACAGTTTTATTCCGAAAATCGAAAATCCGGAAGTAAAAACGCTGTTCAAGCAAGGATTGGAAATATTTCTGGCCCACGAAAAGCATGCTGAAATGATGGTCAAGAGTCTCAACTGATGGCGGACTTGAACAGACGCACCGTGATAAGTGTTGCGGCAGGTTTTACACTCCTGCCGTTTGGTATTCAGACCGCACAGGCAGGCGAAAAAACAGCAACACACACTGTTGAGATCACGGGATTTAAGTTCGTACCTGCCGAACTGACCGTGCACGAAGGCGATACAATCCTTTGGGTCAACAAAGATATTGCACCGCATACGGCAACAGCCACGGATGACAGCTGGGATACCGGCTCTCTCAAAAGGGGAGAAACAGCCATAACAACAGTTGGTGCAGATACGGTCGGGGACTATTACTGCCGGTTTCACCCGCACATGCAGGCCGCTCTTAAACTGGTCAAAGGATAAGCGCGGGTTTCACCGCGTTTATAAGAATTATAGTCCGCCGTATGGCGGCATTCAAAGGAGACATTTTCATGCCAAAATTTGTTACCAAAGCCATGCACGCATATATTGATTATCCGGTTGCAATCGGCCTGATCGCCATGCCCTTCCTGTTAGGATTGGGCGCAAGCAACCCTATGGCTTTCTGGCTCTCGGTTGTGACAGGCATTGCCGCATTTATCCTGACCCTGTTGACCGATCATCAGACCGGCGTTGTTAAAGTCTTGTCCTATAATTTTCACCTCACCGTAGACGGTCTGGTCGGCCTGGTCTTTATTGCT
>CALFWP010000174.1 GCA_937927905.1 uncultured Neomegalonema sp. | reverse complement strand
GGTAGTCTTTAAGGACAGTTACTATGAGCAATGCTCCTGAACGCGAAAGTATGGAATTTGATGTGGTCGTCGTCGGGGCAGGACCGGCTGGCCTGTCAACGGCGATCCGTCTGAAACAGCTGAACGAAGATTTGAATGTCGTTGTTCTGGAAAAAGGCTCCGAAGTCGGGGCGCATATTTTGTCGGGTGCGGTTCTGGATCCGTGCGGTCTTGATGCACTGATCCCCGATTGGAAAGAAAAGGGCGCGCCGCTCAATACACCTGTCACTGATGACCGGTTCTATGTTCTCGGCGAAGAGGGCGAGATGCGCCTGCCAAATTTTGCCATGCCGAAACTGATGAACAATCACGGCAATTACATTGTTTCCATGGGTAATGTCTGCCGCTGGATGGCGGAACAGGCCGAGGCGATGGGCGTGGAAGTCTTTCCCGGCTTTGCCGCGTCCGAGCTGATTTATGACGATAAAGGCGCGGTCAGCGGTGTGATTGCCGGTGAAATGGGCCTTGCCAAGGACGGCACGCCGGGACCGAATTACGAACCGGGTATGGAACTGCTCGGCAAATATGTCGTTATTGCCGAGGGCGTGCGCGGCAGCCTCGCCAAGCAACTGATCGCCAAATTCGATCTTGATAAAGACTCCGAGCCGCAAAAATACGGTATCGGCATGAAAGAGCTGTGGGAAGTCTCTCCGGAGCATCACCAGCCCGGCCTCGTCATGCACTCCATGGGCTGGCCTTTGGGCGGCAATGCAGGTGGTGGCTCTTTTGTGTATCACCTTGAGAGCAATCAGGTTTATGTCGGTTTTGTCGTCCATTTGAACTACAAAAATCCGCATCTGTTCCCGTATATGGAGTTCCAGCGCTTTAAGCATCACGAGCTGGTACGTCCGATGCTGGAGGGCGGAAAGCGCATTGCCTACGGTGCCCGCGCGATTGTCGAGGGCGGCTGGCAATCCCTTCCCAAGATGAGCTTTCCGGGCGGCCTGATCGTCGGATGCTCTGCGGGGCTGGTCAATGTGCCGCGCATCAAGGGCAACCATAACGCCATGATTTCCGGCAAGCTGGCCGCAGAAGAAATCAACCGCGCAATCGAGGGCGGCCGCCAGTCGGATGACCTGATCGAATTCAGGAAAACCGTTGATGACAGCGCGATCAAAAAAGACCTCTACCCCGTGCGCAACGTCAAGGCGATGTGGTCGAAATACGGTCTTGTCGGCGGTCTTGTACTTGGCGGGGCCTCGATGTGGACCAATGCGATCTTCGGACGTTCTTTCGGTACCATGCCCCACGGTAAATCCGATGCGGAAAGCACGGAACCGGCCAGTCAGCATAAGGTGATCGAGTATCCGAAACCGGACGGGAAAATCAGCTTCGACCGTCTCGAAAACGTCGCGTATTCCTTCACGAACCACGACGAGAACGAACCCGCGCACCTCAAGCTGAAGGACGAGAGCATCCCGGTATCAGTCAATCTGCCGAAATACGCCGGACCTTCGGCGCGGTATTGTCCGGCCGGGGTCTATGAATTCGTCAAGGATGATGAGGGTCAGGACAAGTTTCAGATCAACTATCAGAACTGTGTCCACTGCAAGACCTGCGACATCAAAGACCCGTCCCAGAATATCACCTGGACCACGCCGCAGGGCGGTGAAGGGCCGAACTATCCGAATATGTAACGGGCTGTTATGCGCCCGCGCAGGACGGGTGATATCTGACAAACACCAGGGAACCGGCATTGACCCAATGTGCCGGTTTCTTTTTGGGTATGAGATTTATGCGCAAATACGGCTATAAAAATGCCGGACCAGCTTCAACACATACCGGATCGCCAGGGTGTTACGATGGATCAAGCGCCGCTTTACCGCACGAGCTTATCACTAAGGGTGCGGCGCAGTCTGATCCTATATTTGGTCAGTGCCGTCTTTCTGACTTTGATGACCGGTGCCTTATGGTATTATAGTGGTGAGGGTCTGCATGGTGTTTTGTTCATCATCAGTGCCGTAATCATCGTAATAGTTGTTACAATACTGATCCGCGCAAGGTATCCGCTGGAGCTTTATTCCGGTCATCTGGTCCTGAATGGTCTCACACGTGCTGTGGTCCCACTGTCCGGGGTTTCGGCATTTGCTCGCTGCGGGGAGCGCGGAATACTTTTGACCCGCAAATGTCCCGGCGAACAGCATAGCAGATCGATGCATATAAGGTGCAGAATTATGGGGGACGCGCGGGATGATATTCTTGCGCAACTTGAAACCGCTCTGCAAAGGGCGCGATGATGTCATCCGGCTGTGTGTCTCAAGATAATGTTCCGGTACTTTTATGACGGCAATTCGCAAGGAAAGAATCACGTCACCGGCGGCATGGACAAGGAGCAGCTTTGATGGTGATGACAGTTGGATATTTCATCTGAGCGACAGTGACTGTGAAGAGATTGACGCGGCGGTCAAAAACCTCGCTGCTCTGGGCAAAGGCTACCCGTATTTTTCCCGGGATGATTTTCCCTTGAAGGGGCTTGCACAGGTGGTCTTGCGCATTTCGGATGACCTGGAAAACGGCCGAGGCTTTTGCCTGTTGCGGGGGTTTGAGACCGGACATTACAGCGATGCGGAAATCGCCTCGATTTATTACGGCATCGGGTTGCATCTGGGCACTCCGGTCGGACAAAATCCGCAACGTGATCTGCTCGGTACCGTCATGAATACAGGGGATATCTCCGATAAAAATACCCGCGTGTTTCAGACCAATCTCTACCTGCCGTATCACACGGATCCTTCGGATGCGGTTTGCCTTTTGTGTTTGCAAAAGGCCCGTGAGGGCGGCTTGAGCAGTCTGGTCAGTGCGGCGTCTGTTTACAATACGATTCTTCAGGAATATCCCGAGTATCTGGGCGTGTTCTACAGGGCTTTCCATTATGCGCATTTGCGTGAGGACGGCGTGGGCCAATCGCCTGTTTTCAGCTATTATGACGGAAAGCTCAGTTGCCGTTATTTGCGTCAATATATCGAACTGGGGCATGAACAGCGGGAACAACCCTTATCGGCAGTGGAGCGCGAGGCGCTGGATATTTTCGACCGTGTTTCCCAAGCGGAGCATATGCGCGTTGATATGATGCTTGAACCGGGTGATATGCAGTTTGCGAACAATTATGCGGTCTTGCATTCACGGTCCGCATTTGCGGATTCCGGTCATCCGGAGCAGCGGCGCAAATTGCTGCGTCTGTGGCTGAAAATGCCGAACGCACGGAAACTTGCCCCGGACTTTCCGGGCCGGAACGGGTTTGAACTGATACGGCAGTCTTAATCCGGTTTACAGTGCCACAGCCTCAAACCGCAGCCGTATATAGTCGGCGGTCCAGTTGCCGTCACTGTCGCAAAGGGCAGGGCGCAGTAGTGCGGCAGCTTCATCACGGATGACAGAGCGCAGCGCCCCATCGACGGATGCCAAAACGGGTGCTGCCAATGTATCCAGCCACGCGCCCATATCGCCCGGGATAGGTGTCGGGCGCGGGATCAGGGCAATGCGGTTGACCGTGAAACCGGCGCTTTCCAATCGCGTCTGGTGCTCTGCGGGAGAGGGAAAATACCAGATCTTATCCGGGGCATTCCGGATGCCGGTATGCGTCCTGATGACCGATGACAACGCCGTGCGGATGGCCGCGACATTGCCGTGGCCGCCGAATTCCGCTACAAATCGCCCGCCCGGTTTCAAGGCGTTGGAGACGCCTTGAATTACGTCATCGGGGCGGGTCATCCAATGTAATGCGGCATTTGAGAATACCGCATCGAATTCTCCTGAAAAATCGAGGGCATGACCATCGGCAACATGCGCATTAATCCCGCGTGTAACCGCACCGGCGATCATATCAGGGCTGCTATCCACGCCCAGAACATGGGCACCCGCGTCGATCAGCTTTTGTGTCAGGACACCGTCACCGCAGCCGAGATCAAGAATGCGCTCCCCGGCTTTCGGGTTAAGCCAGTTGAACACGCCTTGCCCGAGTTCGGAAACAAAACGGGCATTTTTTTCATAACGGTCTGCATTCCACTGATCAGTCATGGCAGTCCGCCTTGTTGTGTGTCCTTGTGCGAATGCTTATTGTGTCGCGCTGTGGACCGCTTTGCCAAGCAGGTCAATCAGACTGACCGAGCCTTGGGTCCGCTCGATTTCCTCTCCGGCTTCCAGCGGATATTCTGACCCGCCGGGTTCTACCGCTATATATGACCCGCCAAGCAACCCCTCACTGGCAATCTTCGCGGATGAATCGCTGGGTACTTCAAACCCTTTGTTCATGCTCAAAGAGACAACCGCCTCGAAGGTCACCGGATCCAGCGAAAGATCACTGACGGTGCCGACCTTGACGCCGGACATGCGTACATCAATGCCCGGTGATACCCCGTCAGCAGAAAAGAACTTCGCTTTCAGATCGTAATTACTGCTGCTGCCGAGATCGGCATGTTGCGAGGCATAAGCAAGAAATCCGCCTGCCACGATCAGCACCGCCGCTCCGATCAGTGTTTCCGCTACGTTATTGGCCATATCAAAGCTCTCCTGATATGTTATCCGCTGTAATTGCGATTAATTCGGCGTCCAGGCGGTGTAGGATTTTGTTTCCGGTACAGAAGCGGGCGACGGGTTAAGCATGCTCCCCGCAGGACGATAGGCCTCGTCTGTGCCGGTCATATTCATCTTTGCATCAGCTTCCCAGTGCCAGCGCTTGAGCTGTTCTTCCGTCGGCGGTGCATCAAACGTATAGTGCAGCCAGCCATGCCAGTCCGGTGTCACGGACGAAGATTCTGCCAGATCCCGATATAACACCCAACGCCGTGTATCATCATTATTTCGATAATACACATTACCGAAGCTGTCCTCGCCGACGCGTTTCCCATGGCGGCGTGTAAAAAACCGCGTTCCTATGGTCGACCCGTTCCACCAGGTAAAAATGTCCGTCAGTAATCCCATCGGATCCTCATCAAAAATCTGTTTGCGTTTATGAAGCAAGCGCATGCCCGCGTCCAGTGGACATGGGATAAATTAAAACGTGTGATGACAGGACTTTCACAAAAAACCGTTATAGTGTAACACCGGTACATGAAAAATACCGTGCCTCTTGCGTTTTCCGATCATAATCACGAGAAATGCCGCGCAGCGTCAATCAATGCAGCATACCGGCAGGGATTGCGCCTGACGAAATGGCGGCAACTGGTGCTTGATCTTCTGCTAGAGGATCACCGCTCCATGGGGGCTTATGAAATTCTCGAAAAACTTGAATGTCACGGCGTAAAACCACAGCCCCCGACGGCCTACCGCGCTCTGGAATATCTTGTGGAACACGGGCTGGTTCACCGGATTGAAAAACAGAACGCCTATGTCGCCTGTGCAAGGCCGGATATGTGCCGGAATGCAGGATTTATTGTCTGTAAAACGTGCAGGAAAGTTGCGGAAATTGAATATGCCTCATCCGAGGCAGACCTGCTTCATATTGCGGCGGAATCGGGTTTTGAGACAAAATCGGCGATTATGGAAGTTGAAGGCGTCTGTGCCGACTGTCAGAAAAGCGCTTAATGTTTGAACCGTTTATTCTGACTGCGCTTGCCGCAGGTATCGGCATTGCTTTTGAAGCGTTCTTGGAGTCTTTCGGTGTGTTTAGATAATCTTTCTGGTTGACTCGGGTTGGCACCACTAAAGTGAAAAAATACCAAG
>CALFWP010000173.1 GCA_937927905.1 uncultured Neomegalonema sp. | reverse complement strand
GTGCGGAATAACCTGGATGGTTTTGCCGAGGTAGTCCCCGCGCCGTTCCTTATCCAGCACGTTCTGATAAACCCGCCCTGAGGAAATCGAATCGGTCTTGCGCGCGGCGACACCAGTAAAGCGCTCGTAATGGCCCAGATCAAGGTCGGTTTCCGCCCCGTCATCGGTGACAAACACTTCCCCGTGCTCAAAGGGACTCATGGTACCGGGATCGACATTGAGATACGGGTCCAGTTTGCGCAGACGGACCGAATAGCCCCGCGCCTGTAACAGCGCGCCCAGCGCCGCGCTCGTCAGGCCCTTTCCTAAAGAGGAAACGACGCCTCCGGTGATGAATACAAACCGTGCCATGCTCAGAAAAACCCCGTGTTTTGCGCGCTTATTATACGGCTGCGCGCCTAGGCCCACGGGATCCCAGCCCTAGAGGATTCGCAGCGGCGCGTCCAGTGCGCGTTGATGCATCTGGCATTTCAATGGGCGATGGCTTATGCACTAACACGCGGGGGCAGGCCACATGAATGACCGGATAGTGGATCATGAAAAAAATCCTGCGTGCTTTTTCTTTATTGTTCAGTTTTGCGGTGCCGTCCGCCGCGCTTGCGGAGCCTGCGGGTATTGTCTCCGAGGTTAAGCTCGGTGTGCTGGCCCATGATTTGCGGATTGTCGCCGCCGATCCGGTGGAAAGCGGTGTGGATATCAACGGTGAAGTGCTGTTTACCTCTCCGGCGTTTCTGGAACCGCTTTGGGCACCGCGCCCGCATATCGGCGCTCAGGTCAACACCAGCGGCGGCACCAGCCAGATTTACGCGGGTTTTACATGGACATTCGATCTGACGGATCGGCTCTGGCTCGGGCTGGCGGGCGGCGGTGCCGTGCATAACGGCGAGGCTCTGGGCTTTGACGCGGACCGCAAGACCCTCGGCAGCAATGTGCTGTTCCGGTTATCGGCGGAGCTTGGCGTTGATCTGACCGAGCGGTTGAATGTTTCGATCTATTACGACCATATCTCGAACGCCTTTATTGCCCGTGAAAACCCCGGCCTTGATAATCTGGGGATGCGCATCGGCTGGCGGTTTTAGGAACAGCACCGTTCGATCAGCCGTGTGATAAAGGCACTGCCGGCGGCGAGTTCATCAAAGGTGATATATTCGTCTGCTTTATGAGCGCGGTCGATGCTGCCCGGGCCGATCACCACAGTCGGAATATCCGCCATGGTCTGGAAAAGGCCGCCCTCGGTGCCATAGGCAACCTTGGCGTGATCATTGCGTTTGGCCAGCGCCTTGGCCAGCGTAACAACCTCCGAATCCTCGGAGATTTGCAACCCGTCAACCTCGGTCAGCGGGTCAAAGTCAATACCGGTATCGGGATGCACCGCCTGCATTGCGGGCACCAGAACCGTCTTGGCGTGGTCTATGACCTCCTGCACGAGCGCGGCGGGGTCATCCTCGGCGATGGTGCGGAATTCAAAGTCGAAACTTGCCTGTTCCGGCACGATATTCAGCTGGGTTCCGCCATTGATCAGCCCGACATGGGCGGTGGAGTGGATACAATCATAGAGCGGATCACGCGCGCCTTCCGCCGCCAGCTCGCGGCCTTTATCGGAGATAAACACCACCAGCCGCGAAGCATATTCGACCGCATTGACAAAATCAGGCGCAAGCGAGGAATGCCCCGCCTTTCCGCGCACCGTCACACGGACCGAGTGTTTCGATTTATGGCCGGTGACCACCTGCATCCCCGTCGGCTCTCCGACGATACAGGCTTTCGGCGGCACCTCCCAACCGGCAAAGGCGGTAATCGCGCTGCGCACGCCGATACACCCGACCTCCTCGTCATAGGACAGACAGATATGCAAAGGCGTGGTCAGACCGGCGGTTACCATCTGCGGCACTGCCGCAAGGACACAAGCGTCAAACCCCTTCATATCCGAAGACCCGCGCCCGTAAATCCGGTCATCAATCACGGTGGCTTTAAAGGGATCGGTGGACCAGGGCTGTCCCTCAACAGGGACAACATCCACATGGCCGGACAGAACGATGCCCGGTACATCCTTCGGGCCGATGGTCGCGATCAGGTTCGCCTTTTCGCCGGTTTCGTCGTAAATCCGTTGTGTTGTAACACCTTGCCCGCTCAGATACTCCTCAACCCATTCAATAAGGGGCAGGTTGGATTTGTGACTTACGGTATCAAAGCCAATCAGGGTTTTCAGGATATCGGCGGCGGTTCGGGTCATGCTGTTTTCAATCGCCTTTCAGGTTGGGTTGACAATAATGCGTCTCTGCCGTGAATTTTGCACTTTTATGCCGTATTCACAATGACACTGATAAGTGTTGACGGATGATATGCGGCTGGGCGGCAACAGCCCGGTTCCGGATAAGGTTTGGTGTGATGTTAAAGAAATTTCTGGCAATTCCGGTACTTGCCGTACAGACGTTATCCGCTGTTGCGCATACACAACCCCCCGCCGTGCAAACTTTACCCACGGCTGCGCAGCTTCCGCCTGTTGAAACACAGGTTTGGCATCCCACTGTACAGATTTTACCTGCGATACAAGCGGAACTCCCGCTTCTGCCTCAGGTAAAAGTTGTGCTTCCGATCAGAAAGCCGGTGTGGTCTCCTGAACAGCGCGCCTTCTTCGCTAAAGTAAAACGGCCTGTCAAAAGACCGGGTACAGGACCTGATATTCTGATTCTCGGTGACAGTCAGATTTCCTTCGGGGCCGGAAAAATATATAATGAATTTTTTTCCGGTATTCCGAACCACTGCGCTTCTTATATTCCCGCCGGACGGGGCATTCCGGCACTGCACAATGCAAATACCGCCGCACTTGGTGTCCGCTCCACGGGGTTGCATTCCTGGGTAGCCAGAGATGAACAAACCAAGGCGACAATTTGTGAGGTAGATCAAAAATACGGCGTCAATGCCGGTGCGTACGGTGTTGGCGGCAACCCTGAACGTGCTTTTGTACAGATCGGAAAAGGCCCGCATTATCAGTTTTGTACACCCGGACGTTCACCATTTGAAGAACTGTTCGCCAACGGGTATTACACGCCGGATCTGTTGGTTCTTGCGTTTCTTGGCAATGCCTCCAAACGCTGGGCGGACAATCCGGACCTGGCGCGCAGGGATGTTTTACAAACCTTGAATCAGATTCCGGCCGGCATCCCTTGTATGTTTATGACTACGGTTCCGGTTCACGGGGCAGAGGTAAATGCGCGGCGTACACGCGCCCAAACCAATATAAAAGCGGCATTCGACCTTTACGGACGATGTGATTTTGTTGAAGGATATACCCCGGAAGTTGTTGCGGAGATTGAAGGGAATGCAAAATATTTCAGACGCAGAGATGATGGCAGCGTCAAGGACCCGTTTCACCCCGGTCCTGCGGCTGTCCGGCATTTTGTCACCTTGAACACCCCGCAGATCTGCCGAGCGGTTTTCAACCAGCTAGGACAATAACCAGAGAGAGCCATGCCGAAGCGCAAGCTGTTATACCGTTGCCGCCTTTTAATGGTGTCTTTTGCTTGTGCGTTGAGTCTGTCCTCTGCACCTGCAACACCAGGTGGCCCGGAAGAGCAGTTTGTTTCACCCGACATTCTGATACTCGGAGATAGTCAGATATCATTCGGGTCCGGTCCGGCATTTCTGGAATTTTTCACAGATATCAAACAGCATTGTCAGCCGGACGAGAATCAAAAGCGTGATCTTGTCCGACTTGGCGAAATGAATGTTGCTGTCATCGGTGTGCGCTCAACTTCAATCCATTCCTGGACCGCGCGCAGTGGTAAGGCCAAGGGTAAGGTCTGTGATGTTGATCCGACCTGGAATGTGAATGCCGGTTCCTATGGTTTTGTGAATGATACCGGCAATAAATATGTCCAGATCGGGGAAGGCCCGCAATATCAGTTCTGCGAACAGGGACATTCACCGTTCGAGACAATGTTCAGAGAAGGGTATTACCGTCCGAAACTGTTTCTGATGTCTTTTCTGGGAAATTCCGCCAGACGCTGGGCTTTCAGTAAAAAGAAAGCTGTGGCGGATGTACAGGCCATGATGTCGCAGGTGCCGGCTGATATTCCCTGTATCTTCATGACAACCGCACCGGCTTATTCGGAAAAAATTACAAAACTCCGCCTTAGGGCGCAGGAAAATCTGCGTCAGGCGTTTTACGAAACCGGCAGCCGCTGTACTTTTGTGCCCGGCTCTACGCCGGAAACCGTGGCAGCCAATCAGGGCAATAAGGCTTTTTTCCGCTTGAATAAGGACGGTATGGTTAAAGACCCTTTCCATCCCAATCAGGCCGCAGCCAAAAACTTTTTCGCATTAGAAATGGACGGCATTTGTAATGCGATTTTTGAGCAGATCGGAATACCCGCCGATCCCTCATAGATCCGGTGTCATGCACGTGATTTTATCATCATAGTGCCCGTTTCTATGAGGCTGGCACCGGCAATCAGCAACACGCCCACAGTTTCGCGCAATTCAAATCGTTCTCCTGCAAGCAGTGCGGCAGAGACCGCACCCACGGCAACTTCAGTCATCAGCAGGAAAGAGACAGTGCCGGGACTGATGAATTTTGGTGCCCAGAGACAGGCATACGTTCCCGGCAACACAAAAAGCAGCATGAACAAAATCAGCAACGGCATGACAGGCATAGCCTGTTTGATTTCCGGGATATGTCCCGGGGCCAGTGCCAATGCAGCAAGACCGGTTATTACCAATGACCAGACAAAAAAACCGGCCGTTAAATCAAGCGAACTGTTCGTTTCATCAAGTCGCAGCCGGACTGCGGTTACGGCCCAGAAAAATCCTGCTGCGAGGCCCAGCCAGTCTCCGGCATTTTGCGGCACGGGAAAGGTCAGTCCCAGCCCGAAAATGGTCAGCATACCCAACACTGCCAAACCGATAGCCAAGATACGGCCGAGCGTCAGAGCTTCACCCAGGTAAATCCTGGCAAGCAAAGTGCTCCAGATCGGCATCAGATAAAACAGCAGAATGGCCCGCACCACTTCGGTGTAAATAATTGACGCGGAATAGCAGGTCAGAGCAAGGCCGCTGGTGATTACGGTGATCTGAAAGCTTAGCCCGCCGCGCTTTACTGCGTCCCGGCGCATGGCTAGCACCGGCAGTAAACATAATGTCGGCACAAGAAAATAAACAAAGGATGTCCAAAGCGGATGCAGCCCTGCATCCTCTAATGCCCGCAATGGGATCCAGAACAGCCCCCAGCATGCCCCTCCGTATAGGCATGCAAGCTTTGCTTTTGTTTCAACAGTCAGGGCCACGGTGTTTTTTCCGTTTGTCTTCAATCCGCAACGCGTGGCAGAGCGCCAAGCTAACGCATAAGCTGTTTTGCGGCCTCAACCGCATAATAGGTCAGCATTCCGTCACACCCTGCGCGTTTGAAGGCATACAGCGATTCCATCATGACCTTTTCGCGGTCCAGCCAGCCGTTTGCCGCCGCCGCCTCCAGCATCGCGTATTCACCGCTGGTCTGATAGGCAAAGGTTGGAACACCGAACGTGTCTTTGACGCGGCGACAGATATCGAGATAGGGCATCCCTGGTTTGACCATCACCATATCCGCGCCCTCGGACAAATCGAGCGAGACTTCCCGTAAGGCTTCATCCGTATTCAGAGGATCCATCTGATAGGTTTTTTTGTCTCCGGTCAGTTTGCCTGAAGCACCAACTGCATCGCGGAACGGGCCATAAAATGCCGATGCGTATTTTGCCGCATAACTCAGTAGAATGATATCCGAATGACCCGCCGCTTCCAGCGCATCGCGTATCGCACCGATCCGTCCGTCCATCATATCCGAAGGGCCGATGATATTTGCTCCGGCTTCGGCCTGAACCAGTGCCTGTTTGACCAGCGCCGTGATACTCTCGTCATTTACAATTGTTTGCCCGGCAACAATCCCGTCATGCCCAAGCGCGTTATAGGGATCGAGCGCGACATCCTCCATGACGCCGATTTCCGGCACCGCCTTTTTGATCGCGCGGGTTGCGCGGCATACAAGGTTATCTGGGTTCCAGGCTTCCTCACATGCCGGGGTCCGCAAACTGCTGTCAATATTCGGAAATAATGCCACGCATGGAATACCGAGATCGGTGGCTTCCTCAACGCGGCGCACGGCAATGTCTATCGTCATCCGCTCGACGCCGGGCATTGAGGTTACAGGCTCGGTCCGGTTTTCACCCTCGATAATAAAAATCGGCCAGATGAAGTCAGCAGCGGACAGCGTGTTCTCCGCTACCATTGTACGTGACCAGGTGGCCTGACGTGTCCGGCGCATGCGGGTTCGCGGAAAAACCGGATTCGGCGAGGCTTGGGTCATATGTTTGATCTGCTTAGTATAAAATTTGAATGTCCGTTTAATTCTGAGCATAGCAGGAATGTTCCGCAAGTGTCCTAACGGCATTTTAGGAATTTATTGCTAAATTTTTACAGGACCTGGCGCTTTAGGGCGTCATATTGTCATCAATCAATGATTGTGCTGCTCATGAAAAATAAGAAAATTCAAAATCTTATTGCATCTTCTGCAGTTATTCTGTCAGTGGTAACATTGTCACCCGCACAGGCGGCGAACGGCTGGACACCCCTTGAAATCATTGACATGACCGAAACCGGACAGGCCGATCTGGATTTTGTCATAACGACCGGTTTTTTAAATGACCTGAACTTTGTAAGTCTCGACGAGAAGATACTGAGCGTCACGCCGGAATTTCCTGATACCCCGCTAGAAGAAAAAAGCGGGTGGGCGGGATTAGTCGAGGTTGAGTTCAATCAGGATAAAATTCTGCCGCTGGGCAATATTTCCGCATTTTCGGACACCCTGACCAATACGGACCGGGAACGGCGCATGAGCTGGTTTTATTCGATGCGTTATGCTTTTGAGTCGGATGTTCCGGTCCGGCCTTATGCAGCGGCCGGTCTCGGGGTCGTGGCGTCCACAACGGATACCGACACAGCCGGGATTGTCGCGGCACGGGCGACGGCGGGTTTCGATTTGAGTTTTAATGAGCAATCTTCGGTGTTTGCCGAATATGCCTTTGTGAAAAACGGCGGCGTTGATTTTGGTACAGCGCAAGGCGGTATCACAACCCGGCCGGATGATGAACATAGTATCAAGCTTGGCTTCAAACGGAATTTTTAGGCTGTATTACAACCTGTATGTCCTGTGCACTTCCATAGTAAATCATTAAATACAAGTTTCACAGGTCAAAGACGCTGTTTTTATTATCTTTTTTGGTTGTTTTTCTAGGGCCTGTTGACAGTTACCTTGAATTTATGACGCCCGCGCAGAGATTGATCATCGCCGCGAACGACGTATCGGTTTTACAAGCGCGCATCGCAATGCGTTTGAATTCCTTGAGCTTCTGGAAGTAGTTTTCGATCAG
>CALFWP010000172.1 GCA_937927905.1 uncultured Neomegalonema sp. | reverse complement strand
CCCGCCAAATGGGAAATCACCGCAAGGATCAGCCACAGCGCATCCGCCGGAGCCGGCAGCGCAATCAGGATCAGAACCACCGGCAGCACAGCTCCCAGAAACAGCGATATAAGGCGCAGCTTGGTCGCGTGTTTGCGGGCGATCTGATACCCCATCTCATTCATCAGATAATTCGCACCGGTATGGGGCCGCTCCAACAGGCGGGTTTTCCCGATCCGGCCAAGGCCCGTTGCGGAGCCGGTTGTGGACAAGGGCGTGATCCGGTCACCGCTTACCCACCACAGAATTTTCACCGCCCAGGCAACAACCAGAAACACCATCGTCACACTTGACAAAAACGATCCGGCGCTGCCGAAAAACAACGCATGCAGCATCAGAAACAGCATCGCGCCTCCGGCAAGGCTGAACAGCAGATAACACACCGGCGTCAGCACGCGGTTCCAAAGCTGCACGGCTTTGATCTGCGCATAGATCATGCCGGTCGCATAAACCGTCACAATAGCAAGGACTGCTGAAATCAAGCCAAGCACGCCGACAGGGGTATCAAAAAACACCCATAACAGAGCATAACAGCCCGCAACCCCCAGCGCCAAAACCGCCAGTACCCCCTCACGGGACAGCCAGGAACTGCGCCATTGCGTCAGGGCGCGCCAGGCGCGTTCGGGATGCCCGAGGTGAAAGGTCGATGAAACCAAACCAGCCACAGCCATGGCGAATGCAAGGCCGAAATGTACCACCAGAAACGCCGTTGACGGCGTGGCGTTCGACATCGTGGCAAAGCCCATCAGGATCAGCAGGCCGAAACCGGCCCCCGAAAACACAGTAAAGAATATAACAGAAGAAGCAGGATGCATCAGCCGATCCTCGTTAATGCGTCATCAAGCCAGCCCAGAAATCCGGTAGCTTTCGGTTCGGCCAGCGCCGCAAGATTGACCGGCTCGTCCAGATCTTCCTGTTTGGGGCGCGGGGGAAGGTATTTGTTCACAGGCTTGGTGCCCTGTTCCGGCATCAGATCAAATCCGCCGCGCTCGGCCACCATAACCGATACATCACTTTCAGGGTCGTTCAAATCCCCGAAATGCCGCGCCTTTGCCGGACAGGTCCGCACACAGGAGGGCACGCGGTCTTCTTCGGGGATGTTTTCATTATAAATACGATCCACACACAGGGTGCATTTCTTCATGACCTTTTCGGCCCCGTCCATCTCCCGCGCGCCGTAAGGACAGGCCCAGGCACACAGGCCGCACCCGATGCAGGAACTTTCATTAACGAGGACGATACCGTCATCGGAGCGTTTGAAACTGGCCCCCGTCGGACATACGGTTACACAAGGCGCATCCTCGCAATGAAGGCAGGATTTCGGGAAATGCACCACCCGCGCGGGCGCATCCTCCGGCTTGACCTCAAAAGTATGCACACGGTTCAAAAATGTACCGACCGGATTGTCACCATAGGCCTGCTGATCGGACAGTGGCGCACCATAACCGCCGGTATTCCACTCTTTACAGGACACAACACAGGCATGGCATCCGACACAGATATCGAGATCGATCACCAACCCGAGCTTGCGGTCCGTTTTTTCCGGTAACGTCGTCATGTGCCGCCTCTGAAATATGTCACCCGGTTAATACTGGCAGTGCCGGAGTGGTGCGCCCGTCGCACATACCGTCAAGCCACGATATAGATTTCCCTCCGCGGAAAAACAGTGCGTTCCCGGACGAAAGGCTGTTCAGTTCTCTTGCAGCAGAACGAAAGTCATGGCTTTGTCTGCCCGCATGCCGGAGCCGTCAAGGACTGACTCTGTTGGACATTAGAAATGGATACATCAAAAAATGATATTTGAACACTCATTTTTTTCTATATATCAGGTTTTATAATGAGCGGCTTCACACATTTTGACGCAGACGGACACGCGGTTATGGTCGATGTCTCGGAAAAAGAGGTCACGGCACGTACAGCCACGGCACGCGGGACCGTGATGATGGATCCGAAGACCCTTGGCATGATTGTCGCAGGCGAACACAAAAAAGGCGATGTTCTCGGAATTGCACGCATTGCCGGTATAACCGGTGCCAAGCGCACCAGCGATCTGATTCCCCTCTGCCATCCGCTCGGCCTGTCAAAAGTCACCGTCGATCTGGCTCCGGATGACACCATGACAAAAATCGAGATTGAAGCCACCGCCAAGGTGACCGGACAGACCGGTGTGGAGATGGAGGCGCTGACCGCCGTCTCTGTCGCGGCCCTGACCGTCTATGACATGTGCAAGGCCGTCGATAAAACCATGCGGATCAGTGATATCCGACTGGTGTTCAAGGATGGCGGTCGCTCGGGCCGGTTTGAAGCATCATGAGCCTGCTTGCGGTTCCCGAAGTCCGCGCCAGAACGCTGGCGTTGGTCGAACCGGTCGGGACGGAGATTGTCGCGCTGACCGGGGCCGCGGGGCGGGTTCTGGCCGAAGATATCATCGCACAGCGGACACAGCCGCCTTTTCCGGCCTCTGCCATGGACGGGTATGCCCTGCGCAACGCCGAAGCCCGGCCCGATGCCGTTTTTACCCTCGTCGGAGAAGCCGCCGCCGGAACCCCCTTTACCGGCACTATCGCAGCAAAGGAATGTGTCCGGATTTTCACCGGCGGCGGCGTGCCGGAGGATCTGGACCGTGTGATCATTCAGGAGGATGTCATCCGCGACGGCGACAGGATCACACTGGGCGACAACCTCGATCCGCAGCTCTATGTCCGCCGCGCCGGATTGGATTTTGAAGAGGGCACGACGCTATTGAGCGCCCCGCGCCGCCTTACCCCCGAGGACATCGCCCTGATTGCTGCTGCCGGTGTCCCGCTGATCACCGTATACCGCAAACCCCGTGTTGCGCTACTGGCCACCGGTGATGAGTTGGTCCTGCCCGGTGAAGCCACCGGCCCGGGCGGGATTATCTCCTCCAATAATTTCGGCCTTGCGGCCCTCGTCGAAAGTCTTGGCGCGGTTGCGGAAATCCTGCCCATCGCTGCGGATAGCGAAGAGTCTTTGCGCCGCCTTGCCCGTATGGGCGCTCAGGCGGATTTGTTGGTCACCCTCGGCGGTGCATCAGTCGGCGAACATGATCTGATCCGTCCTGCCCTTAAAGATATCGGCCTGACACTGGATCTCTACAAAATCGCCATGAGGCCGGGAAAACCTTTTATGGCGGGCCGTCTGGGAGAAACACCGATGCTCGGCCTGCCGGGTAATCCGGTCTCAGCCATGGTCTGCGGACGCCTGTTTTTAGAGCCGGTAATCCGCGCACTATCCGGCCTGCCCGCCGGAGCACCCGAAACAATCACGGCAACACTGGCCACGGATCTCGGCACAAACGGCCCGCGCGAACATTACATGCGCGCCAGGGTCGACCGAGATGAAACGGGCACGCTGCTCTGTACCCCCTTTGACAGTCAGGACAGCTCGCGCCTCTCGCTCCTGTCCCAAGCGAACGCGCTGGCCATCCGCCCCGTCAGCGCACCCCCGGCACAGGCCGGAGACCCGATCCAGGTTATCCTTTTAAGATAGAAGCCCATGTCGAAAATCATCGTTTTTACGGATGTTCATATGCAGGTGCAGCCCCGTCCGGGGCGGCCCGAACCGGATGCGCGGCTTGCGGACGGTCTGGCCCATGTTGCCGAACATAACGCAGATGCGGATGCGATTATCATTTGCGGGGATCTGACCCATACCGGCGATGAAGCCTCTTATCGCCTTCTGAAATCCCGCCTGAAAGACACGAACCTGCCCGTTCATCTCATGATCGGCAATCATGACAACCGCGCGGCTTTCCGTTCTGTCTTTCCCGAAGCGCCGACGGATGAAAACGGTTTTGTACAACAAGTAATCGACATGCCGGACATGCGCCTGATCTTACTGGATACACTTTTCGGGCCGCCCTATGACTATCCCGCATCCCATGCCGGCTATCTGTGTGATGCGCGCCTCAACTGGCTGGACAAACAAATTTCCGGAACCGGAGAAAAGCCATGCATACTCTTTATGCATCACCCGCCACATGACACCGGGTTTCCGGCAATGGATTCAATCAGGCTGCGCAATGGAAAGGCCTTTTACGATTGTATTCTACGGCATGGCACCGTGCGTCATCTGATTTGCGGCCATGTCCACAGAACGATTTCAGGGTCGCATCGCGGTCTGCCGTTTTCGATCTTCAAAAGCACAGTCGGACAAATGCCGTTGAATTTCCACTCGCTGGACACGTCACTGGAAAACAACGAACCGGCCGCTTACGGCCTTGTTCTGTTTCAGGATCAAAGCATCCTGGTCCATACTGAGGATTACCAGATCAGCGGATTGTAACCCGCTGACCGGTGAAACTGTAACGTATACATTGCGGACAGAGCGTTGCCTCCCCGCAATGTTTCATTGTTGTGTCCCGCAGCTCACATAAGGCGTATCAGACGGCCGGAAGAGCAATCATCATTGCTGCGGGACGGGGTACACAAAAGCAGGGTCACATCATCAGAAAATAAAGCTGTCCTCCGTCAATTCATTCGCCAATACATCATTCAACAGCACCGAATTACCGGAGTAAGAGACCATAGCATTCTGACCGTCATCCGTAATTGTCAGATCGGAAATCCCGCTGACACCGGTCACAGCGCTGAAATCAAGTCTTTCAAAGCCGTTATTTTCAAAATCGGTTACAGTATCCGCACCCCAGTTATCATCGAATACGAATGTATCATTCGCATAACTACCGGTCAGCGTATCATTCCCGAAGTTGCCGTAGATTGTATCCTGACCATAACCGCCATCGATCACATCATCACCGTACCCGCCATAGAGCGTATCTTGACCGCCCCAACCGAACAGGATATCGTTGGACCCGTCACCAGCGATTACATCATCACCGCTACCGCCAATGATCGTATCCTGACCGTCTTGTCCGTAAATAAAATCATCACCCGAACCGCCGGACAGGAAGTCGTTTCCGGAGCCGCCGTAAATCGTATCCGCACCGTCATCGCCATAAAGTCTGTCGTCTTCGGAACTGCCGGTGAACGTATCATCCAGCTTACTACCAAAGAAACGTTCAATGGATACAAAGGTATCGCCAACGGCATCACCCGTTGCGGCACCGGTTTCCAGATTCAGTGTAATCGAAGTACTCGATCCCGTGTAGTTGACAGTATCAAAGCCGCCTCCGCCATCAATCGTATCAACGCCGGACCCTGCATAAAATAAGTCGTTACCATTACCTCCATTCAGAATATTATTACCATCACCGCCGACGAGCGTATCACGGCCGACACCGCCCTCAATGATGTCGTCACCATCTCCACCGGAGAGATAATCATCACCGTCGCCACCATCAATAACGTCATCACCGCCATTGCCATAGAATTTATCCGCTCCGGCAGACCCGAGGAAACCATCCTCGTAGCTCGATCCGAAGAACCGCTCGATCGAGATATACGTATCGCCCGCGGCTGCGCCGGTATTCTGTGTAATGTCGTCCACGTTAATCGAGAAAGCACCTGTTTCCGCCGAATAATCCGCCGTGTCCTCGCCGTCACCGCCGTTAAAGACATCCGCACCTGCGCCGCCTCTCAGAACATCATCACCGCTACCGGCTTGCAGCACATCATCGCCGTCACCGCCGTCAAGCGTATCATTGCCGTCACCGCCGCTGATGTAATCTTTGCCGCCGCCGCCGAACAGCGCATCGTCGCCGCCTTCACCGTAAATGCGGTCTCTACCGTCAGAGCCGCCGATGATATCCGATCCGGATTCCGATCCGTAAATACGCTCGATACCGGTCAGTGTATCACCCTCGGCGAAACCGCCGGAACCGACCTGTCCATTCAGCGCAATATTGATTGCCCCGGTAGACCCGCGATAATCAATGGTATCAACACCATTGCCGCCATCGACCGTATCGGCACCCTCACCGGCCGTAATTTTGTCGTTGCCGTTACCGGCAGTGATCACATCATCACCCTGATCACCTGCGATCGTATCATTACCGTCACCGCCGCTGATCGTATCATTGCCTTCGCCGCCGCCGAGGACATCATTCCCGCCACGGCCGGAAATCACATCATCCCCGCCAAGACCGTAAAGCTGTTCATCTCCTGAGTCCGTTCCGGACAGCACATCGTCATACTCTCTGGCCCCGTAAACCCGCTCAATGCTGTTATAGGTATCGCCTTCCGCAAATCCGCCAAGGCCCGTACCGCGCGCGAGATCGACGTCAACGCCCGCTACAGAGTCTTCATAGCGCGCATCGTCCACGCCTTCGCCGCCGTCCAGGGTATCCGCGCCCAGATCACCGTACAGCCGGTCATCCCCGTCACCGCCCGACAGCACATCATTGCCCGCCGGCATCAGAAGCACATTATCAAGCAATGCGCCGGAACCGTCACTTTGTCCCGCAACTTCACGGAATGAGATCGCAGAACTTGACGATGCCGGTGTGATGTCAAGTGCAACCTGCTCCCACTCTTCAGATGCGGGGGTAACGGTTGCAACAACATTGCCATCCAACAAAACTTCAATAGCAGAGGACGCGGGATCGGCTCCCGGCTGAAGCGCAATCGCAAAACTCAACTGATGCAGCTGACCGGCCTGTGTATCAACCGTCTGCCCGATTTCCTCGACGCCTTCGCTGGCATCACGCGCATCAAGCTGCAGGTAAACAGCACCATCATCACCCGCAACACCTTCATGTCCGGACCGCCAGAATGTCACCGATTGATCCGTGTCCCAGCCTTCGACATTAAGTTCAAGGGCCGTTTGACCCGGTGCAACAGGAATATCTTCAAAACTGCCGTTGGATAACAGGTTACCGGAATCGCCATACAGCTTGTCGTTGCCCTCGCCACCGTTCAGGATGTCATTGCCGCTATTGCCGTAGAGCAGGTCTTTTCCTTCACCGCCCGTGACCTGGTCATCCCCGCTGCCGCCGCTGAGAACATCATCACCGGCACGGCCATCCAGGATGTCGGTGCCGTCAAGACCGCTGAGGATATCGTACCCGGATGACCCGAGCAGTGTATCGTCAAAATCCGTAGCTTCGATTGTTTCGATGCTGACGAGCGTATCCCCTTCCGCAAGTCCGCCTGAAGCGGTTCCTTCTTCAAGGTCAATGAAAATTGCCGAGTCGGATAGGGCATAGGAAGTTCTGTCGATCCCGTCGCCGCCATCCAAATAATCCGCACCGGCACCACCATCCAGCAGGTCATCACCGCCACCGGCGCTGATGACGTCATCCCCTGCCTCGCCGTAAAACCTTTCTTCAGCCTTACTCCCTGTGAATGTATCATTGAAAGCGGACCCATGAAGTTTTTCGATACTGATCAGCGTATCGCCTTCAGCGTGACCACCTTGCCCGGCCCCGGTTTGCAGGTTGACGTCTACGCCGGTATCGGATTCGCCGTAATGGACCGTATCCCGTGAAGAGCCGCCGTTCAGAACATCTGCACCCGCACCGCCATCAAGGTAATCTTCACCATTGCCACCAACGAGCGTATCATCACCACCCAGGCCGTAAAGTTTATCATCTTTGGTTGAACCGGTCAGGGTGTCATCATGGTTGATAGAACCGAAAATGCGCTCGACACTGTTATAGGTATCGCCCTCAGCACTGCCGCCTGCACCGGTTCCGGTTTCCAGATTTACGTCAACAGCCTGTGCTGAATACCGGTAATCAACCGTATCAAACCCGTCATCGCCGCGGTGTGTATCGGCACCCTCTCCGCCGACAAACCAGTCATCACGTTCGCCACCCTCCAGAACGTCATCTCCGGCACCGGCATTAATATAATCCTCGCCGCGCGTGCCGATGATTGTGTCCGCAGCAGCAGTGCCCTCATGAACCTCTATCAGATCCTGAATCGGAACTGTATGGGACAGGACTTCAGTTTCAGTACCGAACTGTACTTCGATGCCAATATTATACGACAAGTTGCTTTCAAAATCCGGATTGGCATCGGAACGAAGTGTGATGTGGCCAACGCCGTCAATGATATCAACATCAAAATTTGATGCATCATCACCTGTTAAAGCAACGGCATCAGGTGTGTTCGTAAAATACAACGTGGCAACAAGCAATTGTCCGTTGAGTACTTCCGGAAGCAGCTGATTGCGGCTGGAACTGATCGTAGTATTCATAAATATCCTCGTTCATTTCGCATAATTGCGTGTGAATTCAGACAAGCATTCATATTTTATTTTGATCATTAATTAATAAGATCGGTTATCAAACATTTAACAATATGTCAAAATTAACATATTTTTAAAAAATAAGCGTTGAAAAATATGTATTTTTGCATTTTGCAAAATATTATTTGCATCTTGCATAAGATAATCTATTAATATTTTGCAAAATGAATTTTATTTACAAATTACATTGGGTTTAATTGATATGATTAAACATTGTAGGACTTAGCCAGCATCCGCCTGGTTTTTTATTACAATATCCGGAATAAAATGAATTGAATTTTATAGGTCTGTTCACAACACGAATAACTGCCCAGGACACATCGAGTGCCGGCGACGACAACTCACAAAAGATACATCCCTATCCCGTCAGTAAAGAAACGATCAGCTTGTTAAGCTATTAAAATTTCAAAATAATTCAAAAACCCCGATGGTTTTCCGCCTGAATCGAACCACCGGGGCAACTTTGTTTTCCGGAATATTCCGGGTTTGCTTGATAAGCGGTCCCTCAAAAGGGCAACTCCGCATAATATTATTGGCAGATCCCGCCAATCATCCACTCACCGATACCCTTATCAAAGATGATGATCTTCGGGTCCGCGACAAAAGAGGCGCCTTTTTTTTCACAATAATCTGTATTGAGAGCCTTTGTCGCCTGATCCATAGCCTGTACCTGCTCGTCCTTGTTTCCTGTGAATGCAGGATCACGCACAACATTCGCAGCCACCAACTCGGTTCCAGGCAAGGCACCCGTCAACCAGCCATATTGATAATCAGCATTGGCAAAGGCGGTTGTCGTCATTCCGGTACAGGCAATCACAACGGCAATTCGTATGGCTTTCATGAAAATACTCCTTAATTTTACTCAAGGCACAGCTGCAGCCTTCGCTACCCTGAACCAGAAACTTCATATCAGTCCGACATTGTACAGCAGCCGGACTTCGCACAAGTTAAAAATTCAGGGGTAAATCATGCTCATAGGCATTGGCAAAGTCATATAAAGCCATTTCACTCCACAAGCGGGAATACACCGTGTAGAACCGGTCGTTTTACCCGCCAAAAAGGTGAATTTATTCTGCGGCAACCGCCGCCGTAACACGCCCGGCCTGCTTTGCCTTGATCCGTTCTTCGATTTCGCCCCGGAAATTGCGGATCAGGCCCTGGATCGGCCAGGCCGCCGCATCGCCAAGTGCACAGATCGTGTGACCCTCGACCTGTTTGGTGACTTCCTGAAGCATATCAATTTCTTCAATGGCCGCATCACCGGTGACAAGACGGTCCATGACGCGCATCATCCAGCCGGTCCCCTCGCGACAGGGCGTACATTGTCCGCAGCTTTCATGTTTGTAAAATTTCGAGAGCCGCCAGATTGCTTTTACAATATCGGTGTCCTGATCCATCACAATCACGGCAGCGGTGCCGAGACCGGATTTCAGCGCGGATAACGCATCAAAATCCATAAGCACATCTTCGCATTGCACAGCGGTCAGACAAGGCACCGAAGACCCGCCCGGAATCACGGCTTTCAGGTTATCCCAGCCACCACGCACCCCGCCGCAATGTTTGTCGATCAGCTCGCGGAACGGGATCGACATCGCCTCTTCGACCACACAAGGCCGCTCGACATGGCCGGAGATGGCAAAGACTTTCGTGCCCGCATTGCGCTCACGTCCGAAACCGGCAAACCATGAGGCCCCGCGCCGCAGGATCGTCGGCACGACGGCAATGGACTCGACATTATTCACTGTTGTCGGATTGCCGTACAGCCCTGCATTCGCCGGGAAAGGCGGCTTCAGGCGCGGCATACCCTTTTTACCTTCAAGACTTTCGAGCAACGCGGTTTCTTCACCGCAGATATAGGCCCCAGCCCCGTGGGATAGATGGAGATCGAAATCAAACCCGCTGCCACAGGCATTTTTGCCGATCAGCCCATCTTCATAAGCCTCGTCGATGGCCTGTTGCAGTGCTTCTTTCTCGCGGACATATTCGCCGCGAATATAGATATAACAGGCATTCGCGCCCATAGCGAAGCTGGCAATCAGGCACCCTTCAACCAGTGTATGGGGATCATGGCGCATGATCTCGCGGTCTTTACAGGTACCGGGTTCGGACTCGTCGGCATTGACCACCAAATAATGGGGGCGGCCATCGCTTTCCTTGGGCATGAAAGACCATTTCAGGCCGGTCGGAAATCCTGCACCGCCGCGCCCTCGCAGGCCGGAGTCTTTCATCTCCTGTACGATCCAGTCGCGCCCTTTGGCCAGAATACCCGCCGTGTCATCCCAATGCCCGCGCGCCTTGACACCCTTCAGAGAGCGGTCTTTCATGCCGTACAGGTTATTGAAAATACGGTCTTTATCGGTGAGAAAATCAAAGCTCACGGTGATCTTCCTTCAGGCTGCGGCAAAGGCCGGAGACGCGCAAAATATTCAGATATCTTTCAACGGACCGATGCGGGGAAAAATCATCCACCCCAGGATCACGCCGTAAAGCGCCGTGGCCAGCAATACGAGAAACCGGTAGCCGGTCCAGGTGTCTATCAAATTCCCTTTATAGTCCCAAAGTCCGCTCATCAGAATGACCAGAACAGCAAGACCGGCAAAGAAAAATGTCCAGATTGCACGGCCCGAAAACAGGCGGCGACGATCAAAAATGCTCAGGCCGGGTTCCAGTTGTGAATCGAGTTTTGTCATTATGCCGCTCCTTCTGACAGGGCAATAGTAACCGACGCATTGGCCGGTTCGGTGTGATCATTCAGCAGGGATGTCGCGCCGCCTGCAGGCTCGGAGGCAAAGCGCCCGGTTTGCGAGCCGGGTTTGGGGTATTCGCCGTCACGGAAGGCTGCAATCAACGCCTCAAACCGTTCTGCGGTCAAGTCTTCATAATAATCGGAGTGAAAGCCGTCCTTCACCCAGCTGTCAATCTGGGCCATCGGCGCGTTTGCGCAGGCTCCGAGGCATTCGACCTCTTCCCAGGACAGTTTCCCGTCCGCGGACACCGTATGCGCCGGACCGATCAGCTTTTCACAGAGCGCGGTCAGATCCTCAGCGCCGCAGATCATGCAGGTCGTCGTGCCGCAGACTTGAATATGCGCATTGGCACCCGTCGGGGCGAGCTGAAACATGAAATAGAAGGTCGCCACCTCCAGCGCGCGGATATAAGGCATGTC
>CALFWP010000171.1 GCA_937927905.1 uncultured Neomegalonema sp. | reverse complement strand
GGCCCTTGAGAATGCCTGAAACTATCTGATTTCGATAGGTAAACTGGCCATTTTCGTACGACAGGTTTGCGCTATCTATTCAGGGGTGGTCAGGCAGTGAAACCGAGGCGCAGCTGGTAAACGAGCTTGACGGACGCTTTTTGATCCCGGTCCGCAAAAACGCGGCAAGGCTAGGCAAGGCCGAACAGGACATCCTAGAAGAAATCGGCGATGCACCCGTTGCGGCGGCGGATCAGGTGATCTCGGGCCGCTTACGCTTTAATGCGATGGGCCGCCTGATTGCCGGTGGTGTAATCCGCGAGGCGGGCTTTACCCCCAGTGATGCCGCCCACGTCCTCGGACTGCACGATGCCTGGGACAAAACAGCGGCGGAAAAGGCCGCACAGCTTTTCGCCCGTAAACGCAACCGCAAGGGCAGACTGATCGCGGATGATGCACAGGCACTGGCACAGGCGGTCATTGACCGTCTGACGCACAGGTCCGCTGAAGTGCTGCTTGAAGCGGCGCTGATCAAGGATGGCATTTCCGCCGGGACCACTTCTCCGTTGATTGCCGCTGCACTTGTTGGTCATAAGGGCAATGCACGCATTAATATCGGTGTTGATCTGCCGGTCATCGGCCTCGGGGCATCGGCGGCCACGTATTATCCGGCCATCGCCGCAAAACTGGGCGCGCCGTCGGTTGTGCCGGAGTTTGCGGGTGTAGCAAATGCGGTCGGTGCCGTTGCGGGCCGTATCCGTATCGAAAAGACTCTGACGATCACACAGCCCCATGCCGATGCCTACCGTGTGCATACTGCAGAGGATCCGCCGGATTTCAGAGACCTGAACGCGGCAAAAGACTTTGCATCAAAAACCCTTCTTGAAACCGTCACCGCAGAGGCCGCCTCCGCCGGAGCGGATGAAATAGAGACTACGTTATCATACGACGAAAAGGCACCGGATATCGGCGGGCAAATTCTGTTTGTCGAAGGGATCATCACCGCCAGTGCAACTGGGCGACCGAAATTTTCATAACGGCCCGACCCCGCGCGCTCTGTTTCTGAAAAGCCCGTGTTTCGGGGCAAAAAGGAAGGCCGCTACAAATACGGCGGTCATGACAACAACAATGGTTGGTGCCGGTGCCGCATCGATATGAAAACTCAGCAACACCCCTGCAACCGATGACAGAACACCCGTCATAACGGATACGATCAACATCCTGTCGAACTGATCCGTCAACAGATGCGCAATCGCACCCGGAGCAATCACCAGCGCAATAGACAGGATCAGGCCCACTGCCTGCAACGCGCTAACAATAATCAGGGAAAGAATTGTCAGCAATCCGTAATGCAGCCATCCTGTTTTAATTCCGATAGCGCGCCCGTGTTGCGGATCAAAGGTAAACACCAACAGATCACGGCGCTTGGCCAGAATGATCAGTAAAGCACCACCCGCAATGAAACCCGTCCGGATCACATCCTGCCACTGCACCCCGAGCATATCCCCGAACAGTATATGATCGAGATGCACATCGGTTTCGATTTTCGTGTACAGCACGATGCCCAGTCCGAACATACCGGAAAAGACAACGCCCATAACCGTGTCCTGCTTCACACGGCTGTTTTCGGTTAGAAAACCTGTCGCAACAGCGCAAAGCATACCAGCGGCAAAAGCCCCGACAATGAGCGGAAAGCCGATCAGATAAGCGAGAACGACGCCCGGTAAAATCGCGTGACTTATTGCATCTCCCATCAGCGCCCAGCCCTTCAGAACCAGAAAACAGGACAGCGCCCCCGCTGCGGCGGCAATAAACGCCGAGATCAGCACAGCCTGTAAAAGCAATTCACGCCCGAGCGGATCATTCAGATACAGAGACAAACCGCTCATGCTGCGCTCTGAGCTGCACGGCGGCGGGCGGCGAGAATACCGTGTTTGGGCGCAAAGACAAAGGCGGCGAGAAACAGCACGGTCTGCATCACAACGATGATCCCGCCGGTAGCCCCGTCCAGAAAATACGACAGATACGCGCCGAGGAAACTTGTAACCGTGCCTATAGTAACGCTGAGGATGATCAAACGCGGAAACCTGTCCGTCATCAGATAGGCCGTCGCCCCCGGAGTCACCACCAGCGCGATTACCAGAAAGGCACCGACCGTCATCATAGCAGCAACCGTAGATGCACTGAGCAATGTAAAGAACAGCGCCTTCAGCAGCACCGGATTCAACCCGATGGACCGGGCATGGCTTTCATCGAAAAACGTCACCATCAGATCACGCCATTTCAGTGTCAGAATGGTCAGTGAAATACCGCCGATCAAAACCAGTTGCAGTGTATCAGCAGGAGAAACCGCCAGAATATTACCGAAGATGATCGTTTTTACATCCACCGATGCCGGAGACAGAGAGATCATAAACAGGCCGATGCCGAAAAATCCGCTGAAAATCATGCCGATGACGGTATCCACTTTCAGCCGCGTCCGCTGATTTATGAACAGCATCGCCGCCGCCGCCAACCCACCGGATAAAAATGCACCCAGGGCATAAGGTAATCCGAGAATATAAGCGCCGGTGACGCCCGGCACGACGGAATGGGACAGTGCATCTCCGATCAAAGACCAGCCTTTCAACATCAGATAAGCGGACAGGAATGCACAGACACCGCCGACCAGTGCAGAGACGACCATCGCGTTGGTCATGTAATCATAGGAAAAAGGTTCCAGCATCAGGCGCACCGCAAGGCTGGTTCAGACTTTATCACTGCGGCTTGTCCTTTTCACCGTAAAGCACAACGGGCCTCTCATCGTCAGTGATCACCGTCACCTGTCGCGCATCATCGTCATCGTGCAGTTCATCACCGGTCAGGATGTGATGGCGCAAAACGCCGCCGAAGGCGGCCTCCAGACTGCTCTGGGTAAAGACCTGTTCTGTGGGACCATAACCCAGAATAGTACGGTTGATGAAAACCACACGGTCACAGAATTGCGGCACCGAGCCGAGATTGTGGGTAGAGACAAGCATCACACGCCCCTCGTCCCGAAGCGCCCGCATCAGGCGGATAATCTGGTCCTCGGTTTTCACATCAACGCCGGTAAAGGGTTCATCCAGGAGGATAACCCGTCCGTCCTGTGCCAGCGCCCGCGCAAGAAACACGCGTTTTTTTTGACCGCCGGACAGTTCACCGATCTGACGCTTGCGATAATCACTCATCCCGACACGGGTCAGCGCCTGTTCCACAGCGTCATAATCGGCCCGCGAGGGGATGCGCAGAAAATTCATGTGTCCGTAACGGCCCATCATCACGACATCTTCGACAAGAACAGGAAAATCCCAGTCCACATCCTCACTTTGCGGGACATAGGCGATGTCATTGCTTTTCAGGGCTTTGGCAATCGGTTTTCCGAGCACCTCCACCGTACCGGATGATACGGGAGCAAAGCCCATGATCGCCTTGAACAATGTGGATTTTCCGGATCCGTTCACCCCGACCAGGGCACAAATAGACCCGGTCGGGATTTCAAAATGCGCATCACGCAGGGCCGTATGCCCGTTCCGGTAAGTCACGGTCAGGCCGCTGGCCGTTATGCCCGTTACAGATCCGGTATGCGCAGAGCGCTCTGTCACTCTGTCAGGCCCTCCGCAATGGTCTTTGCAGTAACCGTCAGCAGATCAAGAAATGTCGGCACAGGCCCGCCCTTTTCACTCAGGCTGTCCACATAAAGCATGCCGCCGTAACGGGCACCTGTCTCACGCGCGACCTGTTTTGCCGGACGGTCTGAGATAGTGCTTTCACTAAACACAGCCGGAATGTTGTTTTCACGTACCGTGTCAATGACGCGGCGGACCTGTTGCGGCGTGCCCTGCGCATCGGCATTGATCGGCCAGAGGTACAGCTCTTTCAGGCCGAGATCACGGGCAAGATAACTGAACGCCCCTTCGGAGGACACAAGCCACCGGCGGCCCCCGGGGATTTCCGAGAGAGATTTGACAATCGGCTCTTTCAGGGCGCGAATTTTTGCAGTGTAGACTTTGGCGTTGGCGTTATACGTTTCCGCATTGTCCGGATCGTGTTCCACCAGAGCCTTGCGGATATTTTCAACGTAGATTTCCGCATCCGAAAACGACATCCAGGCATGGGGATTGGGCTTTCCGTTATAGGGACCGTCGCCGATGCTCATGGGCACGATACCCTCGGTCAGAATGGCCTCGGGTGTATTGCGGATCCTGCTGAAAAATTTTTCAAACCACAGCTCGAGATTCAACCCGTTCCATAGGATCAGATCGGCTTGCGAGGCCCTGATAATATCACGCGGTGTCGGCTGGTAATTATGAATTTCCGCACCCGGTTTGGTGATCGATACCACATCGGCGGCATCGCCTGTCACATTACGCGCGATATCAGCAATCACGGTAAAGGTTGTCGCAACCCTGAATTTTTCAGCGGCCTGCGCAGGCAGTGCAGCGAGAATCAAAACAACAGCAACAACAGGCAAGAGGCGCATTCCGGTCTCCGGTTTATTTCCGAATTTTACAGCTAGGGTTGAAGCGGCGGATTGTCAATGCAGTTGCAAATCACTTGCAAAAACTTACTTGAAAAAGGCTCTCAACTGAAGGACGCTGAGCTATGGCCGAAGCAAATGCCCTGCATCACGATTATGAAACACTTTTGCGCGAAGCGGGCGTGCGCATTACAAAACAGCGTCAGGTGATCCTGAAAATCGTAGCCAGTGCGCAGGATCATCCCGATGCGATGGAAATCTACAAACGGGCAAGCGCTCTGGATGCGTCAGTGTCTTTACCGACCGTTTACCGCACAATGAAAACGCTGGAGGAGAACGGTGCTATTCACCGCCATACATTCGAAGGCGGACCGTCACGCTTTGAACATGCTGACAGCGAACATCATGATCACCTGATTGATATTGATACCGGAGCTGTAATCGAATTTACCTCACAGAAGATAGAGGCATTACAACGGGAAATTGCAAAAGAACTGGGATACGATATTGTCCATCACCGCCTTGAGATATACGGAAAAAAGCGAAGATAGGCTGTATGTGGGGCGCGATAGAAAAGCGGATGTTCATTTTTCTACGCCCTCTCTTTTTCAGCCACCATCGCATAATTAACCGATAAGTCTTTGCTCCGGCTCCAGGTGTCGCGCAGCGCGGCGTAGGAAAAGCCGGTGTCATCCACAACTTTCAGTCCGGCCTCTTCCAATGCGGTTTCCAGTTCAACCGGTGTCGGGAACCGGTTCCAGTCATGTGTGCCGCGCGGCAACCAGCGGAACAGATATTCCGCCGCGCCGATGGCCAGCGCATAGCTTTTTGCCGTACGGTTCAACGTGGATAAAAACACCAGACCGCCGGGTTTTACCATGGCCGCGATATCGGACAGAAAAGCCGGAATATCTGCAACATGCTCGACAATCTCCATCGCCAGAACAACATCAAACTGCGCATTTTCCTGTACCAGCCTATCGGCAGAGTCAGCGCGGTACGCAATATCCAGCCCGTGCAGACGGGCGTGATCCCGTGCAACCACTATCGCCTCTGTCGAAGCATCAACGCCGGTGACAGAGGCCCCGAGACGAGCCATAGGTTCGCATAGCAATCCGCCGCCACATCCGACATCCAGAACAGTCAGGCCGTCCAAAGAGCGTATTGCCTGCGGATCGCGGTCGAATTGCATGCTGATATGATCGCGAATGTAATCAAGGCGCACCGGATTCATGCGGTGCAAAGGCTTTGCCTCGCCTTCAGGGTCCCACCAAGTCGCCGCCATACGATCGAATTTGCCGATTTCCCCGGCATCAACGGTTACGCTATCCAGTGTTTCAGTCATTCAAACCCGCTCCATCAGCCTTGCGTCCCAAACCCGCATTCGTTACCCCGAACATGAGTGCGATGCCACTTTTGCCGCGTCGCAGCCGGAGTGCCTTCATGCGAAACCGTCAGCTTTACCCTGTGATTGAAGCCCGTATCAAAAAAAGGCTCAAAGTCTCCGGTCTGCATGAAATCTATGTCGAGGAATGCGGAAATCCCGAAGGAAAACCGGTTATTGTTCTGCATGGTGGACCCGGGGCGGGGTGTAATCCGGCGATGCGACGCTTTTTCGACCCTGAAGTCTACCGGATTTTCCTGTTTGATCAGCGCGGATGCGGACGCTCGACCCCCAATGCCTGTTGCGAGGAAAACACCACCTGGGATCTGGTCGCCGATATTGAGCGCATCCGGCAAGTTTTCGGAATTGAACAATGGATGCTGTTCGGCGGATCCTGGGGGTCAACCCTTGCGCTGGCCTATGCCCAGACTCATCCCGAACGGGTTACCGAAATGGTGCTCCGCGGAATTTTCCTGATCCGCAAGGAGGAATGCGACTGGTTCCATAATGGCGGCTGTTCCCGATTTCATCCTGAACTTTGGCAACAGTTTATTGCCCCGATACCGCAGGCCGAGCGCGGCGATATGCTGAGCGCGTATCACAAACGCCTGTTCGGGGATGACCCCCATGTCCGGCTGAATTGTGCCCGCGCATGGAGCCGGTGGGAGGGCGCAACCGTAACCATGATGCCGTCACCCCAACGTGCCGGTGCCTTTGCCCGCGAGGATTATGCACTCGCCTTTGCACGGATAGAGGCGCATTATTTTATCAATGGCGGCTTTATGGAAGAGGACGGCCAGCTTTTACGTGACATGCATAAAATCAGGCATATTCCTGGCGTGATCGTACAGGGGCGCTACGATGTCGTAACCCCGCCGGTCAGTGCCTGGCAATTGCATCAGGCATGGCCCAATTCGACCTATGTAAATGTACCCGACGCCGGACATGCCGTCAGCGAACCCGGCATTTGCACAGCCCTGATCAACGCAACGGATCATTTCCGCAATTAGAAATCATTCAATAAAAGAAATCCGGCTCCTGCAATGCACGCATGTTTATGAAATCGCACCAAGGGATTTCTCCGTAAATACACGGATGTAATCCCCTGGGGATGACCCCGCCCAATAGACCCAAAGACGATAAGGGTCCTGCGGATCGACCCAGACCAACTCTCCGGGTTCCAGACCGCGCAAATCCGTGCTGATATACTCAACAGAAGTATTGGCGAGGAAATCCGTTGCCGCCATAGTGTCCTGAAACGCGGCAACACCAAGCACAGGTGCATCAAAATCGACATAGCCGATATGGATGCCATTGAGCGAATCGAAAAAGACGTAATGGCTGGCAACTGTCGTTTCAGACGGAATAACACCGTCTATCCCGCCGACATCAACGCGAATTGCGTTTTCCAGAACGATATTCTGATCCTCATCAAAAGCATAAAGGTTGGGATCATCAAATGTGTCATACCCGACCGCGAACGGCGTATCGGTATCCAGTTTTACGAAGGCCCCATTGCCGTTCTGCTGCAGAATTTTCCCGTCAAGAACGGTCGCGAGGGCAGGCAGGGACATCATGCAAAGCAGCACAGTAGAGATTGCAGAAAAACGCAGCATGCTTGGCATCCTCCATAATACATAAAATCCGATTATGTAGGAAATACAGTGCCCGCACAGCCCGACCAACCTTGTGATACCGCGCCTCGCACAATCGTGACGTTTTAGCGGCTATCCCCTATTTGCCCGCAGGTCCGATAAGACCGGCCGTAACTGCTTTACGCATATGCGATCAGATAAATGTCAGACCGTTCAGGTGTGAGGCAATGCCCTTGTCCAGATAGGTGTCATCAATCCCGACAGAAATCAGACCGGCCCCCAAACCGGCCAACATATTCGCGTGTTCGGGTGTCAGGGCAAAGGCAGCGGCGTGCTTGCCGGCGGTCTTGCATGCACCGATAATTCGTGACACCGCCTCCATGGACTCCGGCCCGTAGACATCGGGAATACGGTTCTGCCGGATTGAGATTGACAGATCTCCCGGCCCGATCAGCACCCCGTCAATACCATCTACGACGACAATCTCTTCCACAACCTCAACCGCTTCACGGGTTTCAATCATGGCAAGCGCCAGTGATGCGTTGTCTATTCCGTCAAGGTATTCAGGGATACTCACACCATAGGTTGCGGCGGCATGGCGCGGCCCGAAAGAGCGCTCTCCCCGCGGGACATATTTGACCGAACGGGCAAAAGCGCGCGCATCCTCAACACTGTTAATCATCGGGGCAATCACGCCGAGCGCGCCGAAATCCATCACCCGTGAGGCTGTATCACAGCGCCCGACAGGTATGCGCACCAGCGGCGCTTTCCCTTTGGCGGCAACCGCAGCAATGCCGTGCTGGACAGCCGCTTCATCAAAAAACCCGTGCTGCATATCCAGACTCACGGCGGCAAAAGGATATTCTGCAACCATTTCCAGATAACGCGGATCCGTCAGGCCGCACCATGCAAAGGGCACAGGCTTATTCAGGTTCAGTTTTTCAATCAAACGCCTCATGCCGGTCCCTTTACGATATAAGCTACTATAGCGTTATTGCGGCCCGAAGCTGTCCCCGAAGCCATCCGCCCAGAGAAACAGTGCTTTTGCAGAATGCGCATCAGCAACCTTGCGCCAGGCTTGCGCATCATCATCTTTATCAAAGTGATGCAACAGCCGCTCTGCCAGCTGCGCAGAACTGTCATCGCCGCCCGCAGCGGCAAGTGTTGCCAGAAAAAACGCTGTGGCGTAATGCCGCGACACTCCGAGGCCGCTGGCATAACGCCGCGCTTCACGCCGAAGGACAGAAATATCCGCAGGCGGCACAGACTGTTCACCGGCGGCTTTGTCCTGAAGACCGAGAAGTTCTGTCACACTCAATCCGGACTCAATCCGGTCAAGCAATGTGCGCGCACCGGACGCGCCGCCCTGCCCCGCCGCCAGTGCAAAGCCGTAGGCGGCTGCAGTGTCCCCCTTATCAAACAGCAAAGAGGCATATTGCAAAGCCGCCGCACTATTGCCGTTCTCCGCCAGTGGTTTCAGCAAAGAGGCTGCGTTTGCAGGCGAGCGCGGCACACCATCACCGGAGGCAAGAGCCGCCGCCACACGCAACGCCTCCGCCGTACTCAGATCACCGGGCGTATTTAACGCAGCTTTGAGCAAGCCGGACGGGATGAGACCATCAGCACCGGCAAGTGCCGCAGAAAAGACAGGTTTAAACAATGTGACAAGCTCATCAGGCCTGTTAATCCGCTGCAGACTTTCAAAAGAAACGGACACGCCCCGTCCCGAGCGCACCGTCACAGCGCCGCCCTCTTCCACGAGCCGGCCAAGCTCTGTCCTTGCGCTGTCGATCAAGGCCAGTTCATCATCGGACAGCCCGCTATCGGATAATGCACCTCCCATCGCACCGGTTGCCATGGCCACCGGATCGGCATCCGGACCAAGAATAGGCAACAGCACCCGCACCGCCTCAGTATCCTGAAAAGTCACATCCACCGATGTAATCTCTCCGGCGGGGTGCGGGTCCCCATAAACACCAAGGCTAAAGTGCAGCCCCTTCATACGCAGATTGGCGGAGACAGCCCCCGCCGCCTCCGTTTCCAGAACCATAGCGTAATCGAGAGCGGACTGTCCGATGCTATAGTTCAGCGTTGACGAATAATGCCGGATTTTCGTCGCATCCGGTCCCAGCATTGACCGGAGCACCGCGCTTTGCGCACCGGCACAAACCGGTAAGACATCAATACCATCCGCCTCCATCCCGAAAGACAGTGTATCAGGCCGGTCAAATACCACGACTTTCACAACATCGAATGTAACTGTACAACCGGTAACACCGACCGCATCCGGCAGCGTAATCTGCAACCCGCGCAAGCTGAAATCACCGCTGCGGTCGTCAAAGACGATATCATCATAAGTGACCTCCATAGCCGAGCGCATGGCCGTAACGGTCAGTTGCACCGCCCCTCTAGCAACCTTCTCCCGGTCATGGTCACCCCATGAGGCAAGCAGTGCAACCGGCGCAACGGTATTCAGCAGGGCGGATAAAAACACCGGTGCAAACAGCATAAAAGGCTCTCCTCAAACATCCGCAAAAGATGCCGGTGATTATGCCTCCAGTACGGCAACACCGGGCAGGGCCTTACCCTCCAGCCATTCGAGGAAAGCACCGCCTGCCGTAGAAACATAGCTGAATTTATCTCCGGAACCGGATGCATTCAACGCCGCAACCGTATCACCCCCTCCTGCAACCGACAACAGGGCACCTGAGGCGGTCAGACCCGCCGCCGCCGCCGCCGCCGCATTCGTTGCCCCATCGAACGGCTCGATTTCAAATGCGCCGAGCGGTCCGTTCCAGACCAGAGTTTTCGAGGCTTCAAAGCACCGGATAATTGCCGCCACACTTTTCGGTCCCGCATCCAGGATCATCATGTCATCGGGACAGGCTGTTGCAGGTACGGTTCTGTTCGGGGCATTTGCGGCAAAGGTTTCCGCGACCACAACATCCGTAGGCAAGATAATATCACAGTTGGCGGCCTTGGCACGGGTCATGATATCCCGCGCGGTGTCGAGCATATCATGCTCGCATAGCGACGTACCGACGGCATGACCCTGTGCAGCCAGAAAAGTATTGGCCATACCGCCACCGATCACGACCGCATCGACCTTTTCCAGAAGATTGCCGATCAAATCGAGCTTTGTGGACACTTTTGCCCCACCGACCACAGCAACCACCGGACGCTCCGGAGCAGAGAGCGCCTTGCCGAGCGCAGTCAGCTCCGCATCCATGCCAAGTCCCGCAACAGTCGGCAGATGATCCGCCAGCCCGACAGTAGAAGCATGGGCGCGGTGCGCAGCGGAAAAGGCATCACTGACGAACACATCCCCGTTCGCGGCCAGTGTCCCTGCAAATTCCGGATCGTTCTTTTCCTCGCCCGCATGGTAGCGGGTGTTTTCAAGCAACAGAATTTCACCCTGACCCAGTGCGGCAACCGCCGCTGCCACCGCTTCACCGATGCAATCCTCTGCAAAGCGGACAGTGCGTCCTGATGCTGCGGCAAGAGCATCGACAACCACCGAAAGTGACATGTCGGCCACGCGCTGACCTTTCGGGCGACCGAAATGCGCGAGCAGAACCGGCTTGCCGCCGCCGGCAATAACAGCCTCGACCGTGGGCAGGATGCGCCTGATGCGCGTATCATCCGTGACGCGGCTCCCGTCAACCGGCACGTTCAGGTCAACACGGATCAGGGTATTTTTTCCGGACAGGTCAATATCGGCAAGGCTACGGTGAGTCATCGGGATTCCGCTCAATAAGTTGTATTCAGGAGATGCACCTGCCTTAACGGATCAGACCCTGGCTGCCAAGGGACGGGCTGCTCAATCCGTTACAACCTCGATATCCGTAACCGGTGCCTGCCAGTTTTGTATGATGCGCTCCGCCTCGGCCCGCGCCTGCGCATCTGATGCCTCAAGACATGTCAGATACCGGTTTGTCGCGGCAATGTAGGCATCAATTTGTGCTGTCACAGCATTCCGTGTGGCGGCATCAAGGGTACTTTTGTCCGGAACCTGCGGGGGGACCGGTTTGACGCATGATTGTGCCGCCGCAGCGGAGGATACCAGAAGACAAGTACAGACAGTCACAGCGATCCGGGCGGATTTATTCAACATATGCCGTGCGCTCCCGTATCCGCAGTTCAATTACCGCCCCATCCGGCAGACAGGACGGTCAGGAGACATATATTAAGTCTATTCAGGCAAATTTACGACAATTTACCCATAGCAACTGCGGTATCGCTCATACGGTTGGAGAAGCCCCACTCGTTATCATACCAGGACAGAATACGCACCAGACGCCCGTCCATCACTTTTGTTTGAGGCAGGGCAAACGACGAGGAATGCGGATCGTGGTTGAAATCGATGCTGACCAACGGTTCATCACTGACCTGCAAAACACCTTTCATGGCGCCGTTAGAGGCGGCAATCATTGCATTGTTGATTTCTTCCACTGTGGTGTCACGGGACGCGATAATTTTCAGATCGACAACGGACACATTCGGGGTCGGCACGCGAATCGCAGTTCCGTCAAGCTTGCCGTCCAGTTCAGGTAGAACCAGACCAACGGCTTTTGCGGCACCGGTCGATGTCGGGATCATAGACACGGCAGCGGCACGTCCGCGATAAAGGTCTTTGTGCATCGTATCCAATGTCGGCTGATCACCGGTATACGCGTGGATCGTAGTCATGAAGCCGCTTTCGATACCCACAGTATCGTTAAGCACTTTCGCCACAGGCGCCAGGCAGTTTGTGGTACAGGATGCATTCGAAACAATCAGATCCTCACTGGCGAGAGTTTCGTGATTGACGCCGTAAACGATTGTTTTTGATGCACCGCTTGCCGGTGCGGAAACCAGCACACGCTTTGCACCCGCTTTCAGATGCATGGCGGCTTTTTCCGCATCAGTGAAAATACCGGTACACTCCATAGCAATATCAACGCCGAGGTCTTTCCAGGGCAGCTCTTCAGGATTGCGGATGGCTGTAACTTTGATTGCATTACGGCCCAGATTGATCGAGTCGCCGTCTACTTTAACAGTGCCCGGAAACTTGCCGTGCACCGAATCGTAGCGAAGCAGATGTGCATTCGTGTCTACAGGGCCAAGGTCATTAATACCGACAACTTCGATATCCGTACGTCCGCTTTCATATATCGCGCGAAGAACATTCCGGCCAATCCGTCCAAAACCGTTGATAGCCACACGCACTGTCATTACCGTCTCCTGAAAGAAAAATTGCGGGCACCGCCCGGATATGTCGGCGATAGCACGAGAATGAAGGCCTGCAAAGGGCCTGTTGTTTTCTCTTTGCTTCGTGAATGAACTGTATAATGGTAAACAACGGATTTAAATGAAAGCCGTTGTTGTGGCGTATGTTCTATGAATAAAGGTACGCCGAGAACGGGACGAGTCGAACGCGGAGAGCGAGCAATGCCTGCCAGCAACCTTGAAATCTCGGTCGAGCGATTCAATGCCGCTCTCGCGTCATTGAAGGCTTCAGCAGATAGAGTGAAGAACACACAACCACTCTCCGAAACCGAAAGAACAACTGCGGTTACCCGCATTGACCAGGCAATAAATGCGCTTCAACGGGTTCTTGGCGACGGAGGCAAGAATGCCGCAGGTTAATGTTGAGATTAACGGACGCTCGTACCGGCTGAGCTGCGGGCCGGGTGAAGAAGAACATGTCATCGCTCTGTCACGCCGCATCAATGCTCATGCAGAGTCAGTCGGAAAAGGGTCCACTCCGGCGGCGGAGGCACAAACACTCGTCATGGCTTCCCTTCTGCTGGCGGATGAACTTAAAGAAGCCGAGCTGAAAACCGCTGAACTCACTGAAGAGTTATCCAGCCTGAAAAATGCAGGCGTAGGCGGCGCACCGGACGAGCGCATAGCGGAAATGGAACAGGTAGTATCCGAAATGCTCGATAAAGCCGCAGCCGAAATCGAAGCGGTCACCGGCATCCTCGAAAACTCGGTCTGACAGAACCCGAAGACATTGAGAGGCGTAACATTGTATACGCAGCCTCGCTTATTTGTTGAATGTTAGTAAATTATCCCGAACGTTGTCCGGACATGGATGCGCTATATCCAGTGCAAAGCGCATACCATTACTGTTATTCGTTTGGCCTCACTGTTTGAGGGCGTTAATGTTGCGTACAAAAGTAATGAGTGAGGCGGATCGGAACGTGACGATCAGACAAGTCCGCAAGCGAAGCAACCGCACAAAACTTTACGGTAAAATAAGACCGGTCTGTATGCTGTTCGCCTTTGTGCTCGGCGGATGTAACACACTTTCCGGCGATTCCGGTTTTGATGGTCTTTTCAGTGAACAAAACCCCGAACTCTCGGGCGATCCGACTGCTCAAGCCGGTGTAGACTACACCATTGAGGTCCGGGGCCTTGGTATCGGCGACACACCGGGTGAGACCGTTGAAAACGCGCGTATGCTTGAGATTGTCAAAACACAAGCGCGGGTATTTAAACTCCAGGACAATCCTCCGCCCTCCGTTGCGCTGCTCAAACGCCGTGCATCCTCTGATATTGCTCTGGTGGAACGGGCCCTGAAATCAGAAGGTTATTACGAAGGAACGGCTGTTATCACAGTCGATAATGATAAAAAGACCAACCCACGCAACGAGGAACTCACAAAAGAACAGGACCGGTTGAACACGTTCGGAAACACTGCTGATAACAATGAACAATCCGCCCCGATCTTTGCCGATATCGCGGACCCTGTTTCAACACCGGTCGTGAATATCTTTGTGCGAAAAGGTCCCCGTTATTCCCTCGCACGGCAACAGGTGGACATCGCAACAGAAGTTGATCCCGGCATCGAAGAGCAGGTGCGCGAAGCGGCGGCGGTAAATGTGGGTGGTCCGGCACAGGGACTTGCTGTCGTGGAGGCGGAACAGGCCGCTCTTGGCGCGTTGAACAAAGAAGGACGCCCCTATGCCAGCAAAGGGGAACGCAGAGCCGAGGCCAACTTTGACTTTGATACCCTTGATATCATTACAAAGCTCGATCCCGGCCCTCTGACAATTTACGGCGAAACGCAAATCAGCGGCCTGCGCGATGTCGAGGAGGCTTATATCCGTGATTTCATCACATGGAAAAAGGGGGAACAGGTTTCGCGCGCAACACTGCGCGATGTGCAGCGCGCCTTGTCCGGAACACGGTTGTTCGACTCGGTAACGGTTGAAATACCGGCAACCCCGCCCGCAGATCTTGCCGCAGGAGAAGTCTTCACGGCACCGGTGACAATCACAGCCGAGGAAAGCAAACACCGCACGATCGGCGGCGGCCTCAGTTTCTCAACAACCGATGGCGCCGGGATCAATCTGAAATGGGATCACAGAAACCTTCGCGGCCAGAATGAACAGCTTACGCTTGAGGCCGATGTTGATCAGGAGAGCCAGAGCGCTGGCGTGACCTATACCAAACCACGATTTGACGAGAAAGACCGGGATCTGATCGGCAGTTTCAGTGCCTTTCGCGAAGAAACCGACGCCTTTGACATCATCGGTCTAGAGACATCCATCGGCCTAAAAGAAAAATTCAGTGAGCATCTCAAAGGGTCCATCGGTCTCGGACTTGAGGCCTCGCAAACCGAACAGAACGGTCAGACCCTGGACAGTTATCTTGTCGGAATTCCGGTGACACTGACCTATGATAACTCTGATAACCTGCTCGACCCGACCGAGGGGATCAGAGCCGCCGCTCTGATTGCACCCTGGGCAGGATTGTTTGACGAAGAAGAAACCGGATTTGTCATCGTCGATCTGAACGGTTCTACCTATATTCCGTTCGATCGCGACAGAAATTATGTTCTTGCTGTCAGGGGTAGGACGGCGGCGGTTTTTGCCGAGAGCTTAGACCGTGTGCCTGCAAACCGGCGGCTTTACTCCGGCGGCGGCGGGTCCGTACGTGCTTTCGAGAACCAGTCGGTCGGTCCGCTGGGCAGTAATGACGACCCGACGGGCGGATTAACCGCAGCGGAAATCGGTATCGACCTGCGCCTGCGCCGCGGGGCCTTCGGAGTGGTCCCGTTCTTTGACGCCGGTGTCGTCAGTGAAGAACTTTTCAGCGACTATGACCGGATCCGTTATGGCGCCGGTCTGGGCTTACGGTACTTCAGTCCGGTCGGGCCGATCCGCCTTGACGTTGCAATTCCCCTGAACAGGCGCAGCCGCGACCGCTCATTTCAGTTTTACATCAGCATCGGACAGGCATTCTGATGACAGGTTTTATCGCCCGTTTCTGCAAAACTTGGTGCAAAAAAACAGCATTGGCCGTCGGCATTGCTCTGGGATTAAACAGCCTCTCCACGCCTGCCCATGCATTTCTTGATTCAGAAAAGGCCTGGAACGATCTGCTGCAATTCGCCGTTCGCCAGATTAACGCACCAGGCGAATTTGAAATTGAACTGGGCAAAGTAACAAAACCCGAAGAGGGTTTTGCGCTGATCTCAACTCTGAAAGTCCGTGACTCGGACGGTGTCTGGCTCGATGCGCGCGGATTACTTGTGGATTGGAATCCGACCTCTCTGTTACGCGGGCGTTTTGTCTTCGAAACCCTGTCAGCAGACGAAATCAATGTCCTGCGCGCCCCGATCGGGCGTGGTGATCCCCCAGCTGACGAGGCCCAGATTGCTTTTGCCTGGCCCCGCCCTCCGGTCACCATGGCTATTGAAACTCTTCTGATCAAACGCATGGTGATTGAAGGCGGACTTCTGCCCCAGAATATCGAAGCCCGGATTGAGGGGCGGTTTTTCGATCAGGGTGACATTCAGGAGGCATCGCTGGGTGTTAAGCGCATTGACCGACCCGGTGACACCATCAATCTCGGTACGCGGATTGATTTCAGTGATACCGATATTTCCTTTTCACTGGAGGCCGCAGAAGCACCGGGCGGTCTTGTGGCAGAGCTTTCCGGATTACCGGAAACCGAGGCGCTTGAGATCACAGCGGCGGCGGCGGGCAACCCCGACGCTCTGCCCTTCACGATTTATGCGGATATCGGACAGATCGGCATTGCGGATGGTGAGGGCATTGCAAAATGGCAGAATGACATTGCCGTTACATTCGACGGTCAGGTCAGCCCGGGCGATCAGACCGCTGCACGCTGGCGCAATGCGATCGGCGATGCCGCGCGCCTGACGCTGGATGCCCAACAGACTCTGGACGGCGGATATCTGCTGAATACATTCACGATTGACAGCGAAGCCTTCGGCTTTGACGGCAAGGGGTCGGTAAATCCTGAGGCGAATTCTATCGATCTTGATTTCAACTGGTCCGCCCAAAAGATCGACGCACTCAATGCCATTATTGCACCGGCACGCCTTGGGGCACTTAACGGTAATGCCACGGCAAAAGGGGCACTGAACGCACCGGAAATCGATGTTGATGCGGTGATCCGTGACCTCGCAGCGGATTTCGGCACGGTCGGCGCTGTGGATTTCCGGATCAGATCACAGCCGCAGACAGGGGACAATCCTGACATTCAACGATTTTCGTTCATCGCCGACACAAAAGAGCTGGCCATAAATGACAGTGCCATGCAACAGGCCCTCGGTCCGGTTCCGGGCTTCAGCGGTAACGGTGCGTTTTACGGTGCGGAAAACCGGGTAGCACTTGAAACCCTTAAAATTGAAGCCGAAACCATCGATCTTGAGGGTCATGCCGAATATGACATGACGCGGGGCGCGCTTGATGCTGAATTTACGGGGGCAGCAGAGCAGCTGGGACCCTTTACCCGTTTAGCCGACCTGCCCGTCGACGGTATTGCAAACCTGGCCCTGAAAATCAAAAACCTGACCGCCGAAAGCGTGGAGCGGCTGTTCCTGAATGCACAATTGTCCAAGCTTTCATCGGATAATGAAAACTACGCGGCGATTACCGGCGAGACCGCGACCCTGGAGGCTTTGCTGGTCGAATCCGATCCCGGTGTTGTGGCTATCGAACGCGGTTTTTTCGAAAGCGCAATCCTGCGCGCCGATGCAAAAGGACAATTTTCCATACCCGCTGATACCGTTAATCTGAACCTGGACTGGCGTTTGAAAGACGCCACGCGCATTGCCCAGGTCATTGCCCCGGCAAAACTTGACGGGGCCGAAGGTACGGCTGAATTGAGAGGCACATTGTCGGAACCGGCAATTGATGTGAATGCCGTCGCCTCCGATGCGGATTACAATGGTTACGGTGCCAAGCGCGCCGCTTTGACCGCCAGCATGCAAATGCGCAAAGATTTGCGCGTACCATTTTCCATGACAGCGAAGATGGAGGGCTTTCAAGCCCCCGACGAGACACTGGGTATTCTCGTCGGTGACACGGCAAGCATCAAGGCGGCCGGTCTTTACGATACCGCGACCACTTTGGTGACACTGTCGGATTCTGCTGCGGCAATCGCCGCAGGCGATTTCACGCTTACAGGTGACGTGCACCCGCGCAAAAGGACATTGGATGCTGCCTATACGCTGAAATCCCGCGACCTCACAACACTTGGCGCTGCCGCGGACCTTGGAATAAGCGGACTGATCGACGCTGAAGGACGGGCAACGGGTCCATTCACATCACCGCTCATATCAACCCGCGCGGATATCCGGGATCTGAGAGTCTACGGATATTCCGTTGATGCCATGGACCTTGATCTGGCAACGGAACCGGCCGGTGCCGAGGGGGATGTGCCGTTTGTCATTGATATGTCTGCGAGCAACCCGGTCACGGGCGATGCCGGTCTTGATACTCTTATCGGCACCAACCCACATGTCACCGGATCAGGAACCTTCAATCCGCAGAAAAAACGCGCCACCCTGAAAGATTTTTCTGCGGCATTGAACGCAATCAGATTTGAAGCAGATGGCAACGTCGATGCCGTAAACAGCACTTTAGGCCTGGATTTTGACTTTAATGCAAACGATCTGAATGGCCTTGGCGCTTTGACGGGGACAGAAATTTCTGGCGCACTTGCGGCAAAAGGCAGTGCTTCGGGGTCTTTCTTCTCACCGGAAATTGACATCACA
>CALFWP010000170.1 GCA_937927905.1 uncultured Neomegalonema sp. | reverse complement strand
CCTGTTTACGGTCAGCAGCCCCAGCCTGTTTACGGTCAGCAGCCCCAGCCTGTTTACGGTCAGCAGCCCCAGCCTGTTTACGGTCAGCAGCCTCAGCCTGTTTATGGCCAGCAGCCTCAGCCTGTTTACGGTCAGCAGCCCCAGCCTGTTTATGGCCAGCAACCTCAGCCTGTTTACGGGCAACAGCCGCAACCCGTTTACGGCCAGCAACAGGCCACAACGGGTTATCAGCAACCCGGCGCTGTGAACCAATCTGCTCTCGGCAGCTATCAGCAGCCTGCTCAGGTGAATGGCTATCAGCAGCCCGCACCTTCCGCGACGGGTGCATTGCTGCCTGCAGCGGCAGGCGCTATCGGCACATTGCTTGGCAATTGATCAATGTGTAAAATGACGCGCTGTTGAAAGGCGCGTCTGTTTTACAGGCTATCGAGCAGCAACCGTCCTGCATCCGTACATAATGTAAGTGCACCTGTATTCTGGCCGGGATAAAACCTGGATCGCAGCGCAGTTGGCATTTCCGGCGGCTGATGGAAAATAACCTTGATACCCGATTGTGCTGTTTCCGCAGCATAGGCGCGCGCAAAGCCGAGACCGGCCTCTTTCGTTACCGCATAGGTGCCCCAGAACGGGGCGTTTTCATGGGGGTCGGTCATAAATACTGCCTGTCCCTTTTCAGAGGCCCGTAGTAGCGGATCAACGGAGCGGATCAGTTGTTGAACAGCGCGCCCGTTTATCTTCCATGCCTTATCAAGATCTTTTGCCGTGATATGACCCACCGGTGTCAGAGGCGGTGCATGAGCAGCGCAATGGATCAGAAGGTCAAGTCTGCCGTGGCGTTCGTGGATTGCTGCCCCCAGTCGTTCAATCGCACTGTCATCGGTTATATCCAGAGGCAGGAGAACCGGCCTGACCCCCTTGCTTTGTTGTACAAGGTCATCCAGATCTTCCAGTCCCCCGAGTGTCCGAGCCAGGGCAAAGACTGTCGCACCCCGTTCGCACAATGCTTTTGCCACCGCGAATCCGAAACCACGCGATGCTCCGGTGACCAGGGCAATGCGTTCATTGTAGTTTTCTTGTGTCATATGCAGCTTGAACCAGATTAAACGACGATTCGCCAGCGAGGGACTTTATGTACGCCCGTTTCCCGGTAATCTTTTGTGCCTGTCTGATGGCAACGCCGTGCATGGCTGATGAACGGTTTATTGGCTTATGGCGCGGAAAGGCGGCTGAGCAGGGCAGTACCGCAAAGTATGACATTACGATCACTGTGTATGAAACTGCTGGCCGTGTGTATCAGTATACGAAATACGGCCCGCCAGCTGAATGTGATGCGGGAGGCATTTTACTGGAAGCCCGTAATGGCGTGCTGCGGTTTTCCGACATGATTATCCGAAATCGCCAAGATTGCGCAGACGGATTTATCCGCCTTTATCTGAATGGGACGGACGGGTTGATATGGGAGGTGTTTGATACGCAGGGTGCTTATGTCGCCGGTGCCGCCTTAACGAAAGGTGACAGATAAGCGTCCGACTCAGTTTTTAGCGGCCTCGGCCTTCTTGAGCTCCAGCGGACTGAAAGGATTCCAGGCTGACAGCGTTTCCTGATTTTCCTTAAGTTCGTTTTCCTCAAACCCGACAAGTACAACAAGACGCTTACCGTCCTTGGAGTTCAGGTATGCGCGGCGGGCGATACGGCCACGACGGAAGCCATCCTCAAAATGTGTTCCGTCATAGCGTTTGCCGGTCGCGGAAAAAACAAAAGCGGCACGGCCGTCATTTTGTACCTGAAGCATACCGACCGGTCCTGCCGCATTCAGCATCCAGAGGCGACGTGTATCCGGTCGCCCTTCGATTATACGCTCTTCCGAAGTCATGCGAAGCTGTTGGCCGTTCTTAGGGTCGATCAGTAAACTTGAAACGCCAATGGCATATTGAAAGTCATCCCGGTCCGCCAATAGGTGGTCGGAACGGGCAATCACACGACATCCGCAATCGGGCATGTCGGCAACTTTACGCAAACACGCGCGCAAAGCACCCTCGGTCGCTAAATCGTCAGTCCGGGCTGTGGCCACATTCAGAGCAGGACAGGATTGTGCCGGTTCACCGCGTACCAATGCCCGCCCTGCCGGTGCCGTGAGAAACGCCTTACCCTCCGGAGAACCGAAAAGAAGCCCGATTTGAGCCGCTTCAATCCACTTTCCGCCGTTCTGACGGTCCGGATCGGCATGAGTTGTGCGCCGTGCAAAGAGCAAAGTTTCTTCAAGGTCATTCAGGTCATCGGCAACAATAACAGCGGGACGTGGAACAGTGAAAAATCTTTGTAAAACAGATGTGTTGGATAATGTGTTGACCGGTGCGGATTGTACGTCTGTGTTGCCAGAACCGGAGGCTTGACCGGCCACACCCGTGTCAGCGGTAGCAATTTGTGCGCGGCTGTCACTTTTAACAACAGTCCCTGCCGAACAGCCGACAGCAAAGAATGCCGCAAGCATAAAGGCCAGCGGTGAAGTTTTGTGTGTCATGCGCAGCTCCCGGCCGACAGCAAATATCTGGATCATTTTCAAAAATCCGTATTCATACTTCACAGGTGCAGGGCAGGACCCGCTGTTCTTTCGAACAAGCACACTTATTCATTAAAGTTTACACAATATTTACGTCAAATAACGGCTGCGCGAACTTTTTGCCCGTACTACTGTATTTTTCATGCACCAATTTTTTTTCGAAAAGTGTGCTAACGCTTAGACGTTTATTTTGATGATGCAAAGTCGCTGAATTGGTGTACGGATTTGTAATAATGTTACGTAGGTAATAAACTGATTTGGAACGGCGACTTTGGACGATAAAGACATCTTGGACGTTTCAGGACGGATTAAATGGTTCGATCCTGTGAAAGGGTACGGTTTTATCGTGCCTGATGACAATCGCCCCGAATTATCGGGCGGCGATGTTTTGTTACATATGTCTGTTTTGCGGTCCGCAGGTTTCAGTACTATATCAGAGAACGCTCATGTCGTTTGCGAAGTGCAGCGCCGTGATCGCGGTATTCAGGCGAGCCGCATTTGACTCAGGGTTATAGGGCGAAGAAAGCTCATGTTTGATGGAGTTCTTTTTGCAGTACTCATCAAATTCTGATCTGAATTGAGGTCCGCCGTCTGACCTTATAACTTATAACTGAAGGAAATCCATACTCAGTGAATAAACTGTCCAGGGTTTGCAATATATATGCCGTAGTTGTCTTTTTCAGCAGAGA